>JAODBQ010000264.1 GCA_025464045.1 Ilumatobacteraceae bacterium | reverse complement strand
CGCCGCGAAGATCCCGTCGTGGACACGGCCGCCGTCCAGGACCAGCCCGTCGGTGTAGGCGAGCACAGCGCGCTCCGCCGGAGAGAAGCAGTCGGCGGTCTGCCAGTGCGCGATCGCCTCGATCCGCTCCTCGCTGATCCCGAGGGCACGACACGACTTGCAGTGCTGCGAGAACACGAACCGGCTGCCACGCGTCCAGCCGGCGCGGGTCTGGCCGAGCTCGCGCAGGACCGGGTCGAGCACCCTGTTCGGCGCGCCGTACAACGCGAAGCCGCGCACCGCATGGCGCAGCACGTCCGGGACGAGGGCGAACACCGTCCACCAGTCGCCGGGCGTGCCGCTCGCCGTCCCCGGCTCGGCCACCGGATCCCGGTCGCCGAACAGCCTGTCGTACATCTGCAACACGAGCGCATCACCGGTCTCGGAACGGGCGACCTGTCGCAGCCTGGGCATCGGCCGAGTCTGCCGCACCACGCCGCCGACCCCTGCGCCGGAGCGCACTCGCGTGCCGACGAGGTCACCCACACCGACACGATGCTCTGGAGGACCGGGTGGCTCTGGAGGACCGGGTGGGCGAGGTCGAGCTCCAAGCTTCGGCAGCGTCAGCGGATGTGCTCGACGTAGTGCTCGATGGCGGCGAGGTCGTTGGAGAGCACGACGAAGCGCTCCGGCCGGTCGAAGAGGTCGGCGAGGTGCGGCGGCAGCGGCGGGCGGACGCCGGTGGCCTTCTCGACCGCGTCGGGGAACTTCGCCGGGTGGGCGGTGGCGAGTGAGACGACGGTGGAGCCGCGTGCGAGCGCGGCAGCGCCGACCGCGACCGCGGAGTGCGGATCGAGCAGCATCCCGGTCTCGGCGTAGGTGCTGGCGATCACGTCGAGCGTCGCCGTGTCGTCGAGGCTCGCGGCCCGGAACACTCCGTCGATGTACGCGGCCCGTTGGTCCGCCTCGATGTCGAGACGACCGACCGCGCGGAAGCGCTGCAGCTGCTCGGCGGTCATCCCGCCGTCGCGGCCGTTCATCTCGAACAGCAGCCGTTCGAAGTTGGACGACACCTGGATGTCCATCGACGGGCTCAGCGACGGGACGACCGGCGCGGTGGACATGTCGCCGTCGTTGACGAACCGGGCGAGGATGTCGTTGCTGTTGGAGCCGATCACGAACCCCTCGACCGGGGCGCCCATCTGCCGGGCGATCCACCCGGACAGCACGTTGCCGAAGTTGCCCGTGGGCACGCTGAACGTCACCGGGCCGCGGAGCAGGTCCGTGGCCACGACGTAGTACACGACCTGCGCCATCACCCGCGCCCAGTTGATCGAGTTGACCGCGCTCAACGACATCCGCTCGCGGAACGGCACGTCGGTGAACATCGCCTTGACGAGGTCCTGGCAGTCGTCGAACGTGCCCTCGACGGCGACGACGCGGACGTTCGGCGAGTCGACGGTGGTCATCTGCCGCCGCTGCACCTCGCTCGTGCGCCCGAGCGGGAAGAGGATGACGATGTCGACGTTCGTGCACGCCTTGACCGCGTCGATCGCCGCCGAACCGGTGTCGCCACTGGTCGCGCCCACGATCGTCACCCGCTGGCCGCGCACGCCGAGCACGTGGTCGAACAGCCGACCGACGAGCTGGAGGGCGACGTCCTTGAACGCCAGGGTCGGCCCGTGGAACAGCTCCTGCACGAAGTGTCGATCGCCGAGCTGAACGAGCGGCACCACCGCCGGGTGGCGGAACGTGGCGTAGGCCTCCCGACACAGCCGCAGCAGCGTCGCGCCGTCGAGATCGTCGCCGACGAACGGGGCGATCACCTGCGCCGCCCGTTCCGCGTAGCTCGCGCCGGGCACGCCGGCGGGCAACGACGGCCACGACTCCGGCACGTACAGGCCGCCGTCGATCGCCAGGCCGGCGAGGAGGACGTCGGCGAAGCCGAGCTCTGGCGCACGGCCGCGCGTGGAGACGTACCGCACGTTCAGCTGCCGATCACGCGCAGCAACCCGCCGACCTGGCGCACCGAGTCCAGGTCGCGCAGCTCCCGGACCGTCGCCTGCACCGCCGACTCGCGGGCCTCGTGGGTGATGAACACGAGCCGCGCCTCGGGCCCGTTGCCCTCCTGCTCCGCGGCGCGGATGCTGACCCCGTTGCGGGCGAAGACACCCGTGACGGCGTGCAGCACGCCCGGCTGGTCGACGACGGCGAGGTTGAGCAGGTACTCGGCCGAGGTCTCGTCGATCGGGCGGATCGTCGCCCGGGCGAACGCGCCGAGGGCGCCGTGAGTGTGCTTGACGAGGTTCGTCGCCGCATCGACGACGTCACCGAGCACCGCGCTCGCCGTCGGGCTGCCACCCGCGCCGCGCCCGTAGAACATCAGCGAACCGACCGCGTCGCCTTCGACGAACACCGCGTTGAAGCTGTCGCGCACGCTCGCCAGCGGGTGATGCAGCGGGACCATCGCCGGGTGGACGCGGACCGCGATGTCGCCGGTCTCCGGGTACAGCTCGCAGATGCCGAGGAGCTTGACGACGTAGCCGAGGCGCTTGGCCATGGCGATGTCGTGGGCGGTGATCCGGCTGATGCCCTCGTGGTACACGTCGCCGGCAACCACCTTCGCGCCGAACGCGATCGTCGCCATGATCGCCGCCTTCGCGCCCGCGTCGTAGCCCTCGACATCCGCGGTGGGGTCGCGCTCGGCGAATCCGAGCGCCTGGGCCTCGGCGAGCGCCACGCTGTAGTCGGCGCCCTCCTCGGCCATCTTCGTGAGGATGAAGTTGGTCGTCCCGTTGATGATCCCCATCACGCGCTTCACCGGCTCGCCGCGCAGGCTCTCGCGCAGGGCACGGATGATCGGGATGCCGCCGGCGACGGCCGCCTCGAACAGCAGATCCACACCGGCCTCGTCAGCCATCGCGTAGAGCTCGGTGCCGACGTTGGCGAGCAGCTCCTTGTTCGCCGTCACGACCGGCTTGCCGTGCTTGATGGCCGTCCCGATCAGCTCTCGAGCCGGTTCGATGCCACCGATCATCTCGACCACGAGGTCGATGGCCGGGTCGGACACGACCGCGAACGTGTCGCGGGTGAGGATGCCCTCGGGGAGCTCGACGTCACGCGGCCGGCTGAGGTTGCGGACCGCCACGGCGCCGACCTCGAGCCGCACGCCCGTACGGGTCTCGATGGTCGATTGTTGCCGGCGGACGAGGTCCACGAAGGCAGCTCCGACGTTGCCGCAGCCGAGCACGCCGATCCGGACCGTTCGGTGAGCAGCAGGAGTCACGGGCACCGAGGCTACGGGTCGTGCGGACCCACCTCGAAAAGGTTTGCCCGAACGTCACCTCGCCGCAGTCGCCCAGACCTCGTTCAGAGCTTGCGGCGTCGGGCGCACAACGACGTCGCGCACCCCGCGAGCACCAGCACGGCGCCGACGATGATGCCGAACCTGGTGTCCTCACCCGTGCCGGGCAACGCCCCCGGCGGGGGCGCCAAGGGTGCCTCGACGGCGATCACCGACGTCGACGCGACCGCAGGAGCGGGTGTCGACGCGGGCGACGCGGCGGGCGACGGCTGCTCGGTGACGCACACCGGGCGTGGCGCACCAGCGGCGTCGAGCGCCGTGGTGATCGTCCCGTCGCAGGGCATCGACACCGTCGGGATGGTCGCGCCGGTCGGGGCGCGGCGCACCGCAGGTGCCTGGGCGACGGCCTCGCCGGAGCGCGCCGCCAACGTGCCGGCGGCCAGTGCTCCCACGAACATCCAACGCCCCGCCGCGGCGCAGAGTCTCAGCTTCATCTCACACTTCTCTTCGGTTGGGGGACGCCGAGAGTACGGACGGTTCGCGAGCCGCGACGCGCCGGACGACCCGAATGGGCCGAACGGCCCACTGACGCGAGTCAGCGCAGCGTGCCGCCGTGGGCGCGGCGAGCGCCGGCGACGACCGCGTCGAACTGGGCACGACCGACGATGGCACCCTCACGACGCACCGCCGATGCGTCGATGTCGAGGAGCCGCTCGACCTTGGCGTAGCTCGGACGACCGGCGCGATCCCAGGCGCCGGAGCCGACCAGCACCTGCGCCTCGGTGTCGTGCTGCTTGGAGGTCAGGGCCACCGCCACGAGACGGCGACCACGACGTCCGATGACCATCACCGGCCGGTCCTTGCCCTGCGACGGGTCGTCCTCGTAGGGCACCCAGGTCCACACCACCTCGCCCGGGTCGGCGTCGCCGTCCAGCGACGGCGAGTACTCGATCAGCAGGCCGGTCGGGACGTCAGGCGCACCAGGCGCGGCGCGCGCCCCAGGTGCGACGGAGCGGCGCACGCGGGCCAGGAGCCGCCGCGCCGGACCCGGTCGACCGCTGCTCACAGCACGTCGCAGCGCACGAGGTCCTCGAACGTCTCCCTGCGGACCACCACTCGCGCCTCACCGTCACGCACGAACACGACCGGCGGCCGGGTGAGCTTGTTGTAGTTGCTGGCCATCGAGTGCCCGTACGCCCCAGTGACGGGCGTCGCCAGCAGGTCCCCGACGGCGAGCCCGGCGGGCAGCCGGGCGTCGAAGACCAGCACGTCGCCGCTCTCGCAGTGCTTGCCGACGAGCCGCGCCCGCTCAGTGCGCGGCGCCGCAACGGCCCGCGGCAGGAACGCCTCGTAGCCGCTGCCGTACAGGACCGGCCGCGGGTTGTCGCTCATCCCGCCGTCCACGGCGACGTAGCGACGCACGCCCGGGATGTCCTTGATCGTGCCGACCGCGTACACCGTGATCGCCGCTCCGGCCACGATCGCCCGGCCCGGCTCGACGCTGACGTTGCTGCGCACCCCGAGGGCCTGGCAGGCGTCGAGCAGCACGTTGGCCCAATGCGTGATCGTCGGCGCCTCCTCCCCCTCCACGTACGCGACGCCGAGCCCGCCGCCGAGGACGAGCTCGGGCAGGTCGAGCGGGGTCGCGAACGCGGCCATCACCTCGGCGGCCTTGGCGAAGTTCGACGCAGCGAAGACGTTGGACCCGATGTGGCAGTGCAGCCCGTCGAGGTGGACGCTCGCCGAGCGGCGCATCCGCTCGACGGCACGGGCCGCATCACCGTTGCCGAGGTTGAACCCGAACTTGGAGTCATCCTGGCCGGTGGCGATGAACTCGTGGGTGTGGGCGTGGACACCGGGGGTGATCCGGGCGAGCACCCGCGGCGCGGGCAAGCCGGTGGCATGGAGGGCGTCGAGCCGACCGAGCTCGTCGAAGCTGTCGACGACGATGTGGCGCACGCCGGCTTCGATCGCCTGGCGCAGCTCGGCGGAGCTCTTGTTGTTGCCGTGCAGCACCAGCGCGCTCGCCGGCACCCCGGCGCGGAGCGCGACGAACAGCTCGCCACCGCTCGCCACGTCGAGGAGCATCCCCTCGTCGTAGGCCAGCCGAGCCATCGCCGTGCACAGGAACGCCTTCGTCGCGTAGACGGCGCGACCGGGACCGAACGCACGCACCGCTTCGGCACACCGGGCGCGCAGGTGCGCCTCGTCGTAGACGAACAGCGGAGTGCCGTGCTCAGCGGCGAGGTCGGCGATCGAGCAGCCGCCGATCGACAACGATCCGTCCGCAGCCACCGACGACGTGTCCGGCAGCAGCCCGAGCGGGATCGCGCTCACATCCGATCCGGCGCGCCGATGCCGAGCAGCAGCAGGCCCTGCTCGAGGATCCGTGCGGTGAGGTCGGACAGCGCCAGGCGGCTCAGGCGGGTGGCCTCGTCGGGCGCCTTCAGCACCGGGCACGCCTCGTAGAACGCGGTGAACGCCTGAGCCACGTCGAACATGTACGTGCACAGGCGGTGCGGGCTGTAGCGCTCCAGCGCGTCGTTGACCGCCGAGTCGAAGTGCAGCAGGTGCAGCGCCAGCGCACGCTCGGTCGGGTCGGCCAACGCGATCGCGGACGACGTGACCGTCTGCCGATCGACGGCCGCGCGCCGGAAGATGCTGCAGATGCGCGCATGCGCGTACTGCAGGTACGGGGCGGTGTTGCCCTCGAACGCGAGCATCCGCTCCCAGTCGAAGACGTAGTCCTTGATCCGGTCCGTGGACAGGTCGGCGTACTTGAGCGCGCCGATGCCGACCGTCCGCCCGACGTCGTCCTGCACCGCCTCGTCCATCTCCGGGTTCTTGGCGCGCACGGCCGCTGTCGCCCGCTCCACGGCTTCGTCGATCAGCGCACTGAGCTTCACCGTCTCGCCGCTGCGACTCTTGAACATCTTGCGGTCCTTGCCGAGCACGTTGCCGAAGGCGACGTGCACCGCCTCGGTCGGCGGCCTGAGCCAGCCCGCCATCCTGGCGACGGCGAACACCATCTCGAGGTGTTGTGCCTGGGGCGCACCGACGACGTAGAGCAGCACGTCGGCGTGGAGGCGGTCGATGCGGTCGACGACGCAGGCGAGGTCGGTGGTGGCGTAGTTGTAGCCACCGACGCGGTTGCGCACGATCAACGGCAGCGGCTCACCCTCGCGGTTGGTGAAGCCGGGCGGGAAGACCACCTCGGCGCCGTCGCTCTCGTCCAGCAGGCCGGCGTTGCGCAGCCGTTCGATCACGCCGGGGAGCTCGTCGTTGTACTCGCTCTCCCCCATCAGGTCCTCGTCGGTGAGCAGCACACCGAGGCGCCGGTAGACCTCGTTGAAGTACCGGGTGCTCTCGGCGACCAGCAGCCGCCACAACCGCAACGTCTCCGGATCGCCGTGCTGGAGCTCCACGACCCGCTGCCGGGCGCGCTCCTTGAACGAATCGTCGGCCTCGAACTTCTCGCCCGCGGCCCGGTAGAAGCCGTTGAGGTCGCCGACCGAGAGCTCGTGCGCGGCCTCGGCCTCACCGATGTCGACGAGGTGCTCGATCAGCATCCCGAACGGTCGTCCCCAGTCGCCGATGTGGTTCTCGCGCAGCACGCGGTGGCCGACGAACATCAGCATCCGCACCAGGGAGTCGCCGATGATCGTCGTGCGCAGGTGACCGACGTGCATCTCCTTGGCGACGTTCGGGTGGGAGTAGTCGACGACGTAGGTGCGTTCGATGGGAGCGCGGCGAACGCCGAGGTGGTCGTCGTGCGAAGCAGCGGCGAGCTGCTCGGCGAGGAACTCGTTCGTGAACGTGAGGTTGATGAAGCCCGGGCCGGCCACCTCGACCGCCGAGCAGGTCGCAGCCAAGGCGCCGGTGTCGACCGCGGCCTGGGCGAGCTCACGGGGGTTGCGGCCGGTCTGCTTGGCGAGCGCGAGCGCACCGTTGCTCTGGGCGTCGGCGCGATCGCTGGGGCGTACCACCGGATCGATGTCCTCCGCGGCGAGGCCGGTGACGGCTGCGAACGCACCGCGCAGGGTGATCGAGATCGTGTGCAGCGGATCGGCCATGAGCGTGCGATGGTACCGCCGGAGGAGGGGCGGGACCTGGTGCGTTCCCCCCGGTCAGCCGGCCGGCGGCCGGATCAGCGCGCGCAGGACGGCGGCATGCTCGGGATCGATGGCGGGACCGAACGCGGAGACGATCGAACCGCGGTACCGCCCCCCGCACGTCACCCCCAGCACGATCGCCTCGTCGCCGGGATCGCTGGGACCCTCGAACCGGAACTGGTAGTCGACCTGGGCGGTCGTCAGCTCGTGGAGCTCCGCTGATCCCACCGGACCGAGGCCGTCGAGACCGAGCTCGAACTCGTCGCCGTACCCCAGCTGGGCCAGGAACACGAGCGCCTCGGTGACGGTCTCCGGCTGTGGCGGGTTCTTCGGATGGGCGTCGGCTGCCTCCATGCGAACGAGGGTAACGGTTGCCGCTCGGCCGCGCTGGATCGCTATCCTCCGGGCATCCCGCCCTCGTAGCTCAGGGGATAGAGCAATGGTTTCCGGAACCATGTGTCGCATGTTCGAATCATGCCGAGGGCGCTGCTGCTCACAGACCCTGACCTGGTCGTTTACCTGCGTTCCGGCGTCTCCGGCCAAGCGGACGATGACACCTCAGTACCCCTCACTGACCGCCATTTGCCGTCACGATTGGGACGAGTGTGGGACGAGAGCGGGCTCGGGAGCGCTGAGTTCGGTGCCGCTCGCCTTCTCCGCTGTCGTACCGGGGATGCGCTGGCGAGTGGAGTTCGCGGCACCTGGGTGCTGTGTGGTCTTGCCCGGTCGAGGCGCGACGGTCTCGTCATTCGCCGGTCGCCATGTTGCCGAACGTCGGAGCTCCGGTGATCTCGTACTCGAGGAGGATGGCTCCGCCGGCGAAGACCTCGGTGCGGATCAGCCGGAGTGCGGTCGAAACGGCACCTCATCGAAGACCTTCGTCCCGGCGCCGAGCACGACCGGGTAGACCCGCAGGTCGAGACGATCCACGAGGCCCTCGCGTCACAGGGTCTGTACG
>JAODBQ010000233.1 GCA_025464045.1 Ilumatobacteraceae bacterium | reverse complement strand
GCCAGGCGGAGCTGCGCGACGGGCTCCTGCGGATCCCACGCCGCGGGTGGCGCGCCACGGTGTCGCCCGGCGACGCCGACGAGCTCGACGTCGCCTCGGGCGCGCAGCGCGGCGGCGATCCGCATGGCCGCCACCGCCGTCCCGCCCGGAACGCGGTGCCAGCACTGCTCGAGGGTGAAGGCGACGCGCATCGTCAACATCATGGCGGGGCCGGGTGCCCGCCGGTGAGACCACCCGGGCAACGAGCGCCGGTGTCAGCCGGCGATGATCGGGTTGCGCATGGTGCCGACGCCACCGATGACGGTCTCGACGACATCGCCGACGCGCAGGAACCGCTGCGGCGAGCGGGCGGCACCGACACCCTCGGGCGTGCCCGTCCACAGCAGGTCGCCCGGCTCGAACGTGAGGTAGCGGGTGACCCACTCGACCAGCGCGGGCACGTCGAAGATCAGGTCGGCCGTGTTAGAGGACTGCAGGACCTCGCCGCTGACGATGCACTCGATCGACAGCGCGTCGGGCTCGTCGAGCTCGTCGACGGTGACGAGGCACGGCCCGATCGGCCCGAACGTGTCGTAGCTCTTGGCGATCGTGAACTGACGCACCGGCGGTCGGTTCTGCTCGGCACGGTCGCTGATGTCCTGGCCGACGGTGACGCCGGCGAGGTACGACCACGCCTCGGCCGCCGCGACCCGCTTGGCCGTGCGCCCGAAGACGATCACCAACTCCGCCTCGTAGTCGACCTGGTCGCGGCCGTCCGGCAAGAGGATCGGGTCGAACGGACCACACACGCAGTTGTCCGTCTTGCCGAACAGCGCCGGCTCGTCCGGCGCCGGGCGACCGGTCTCGGCTGCGTGCTTGCGGTAGTTCAGCGCGACGCCGAGCCCTTTGCCGGCGCGCGGCACGGGCGGCCCGATGCGGGCCTCTTCGAGCGCCGGCCAATCAGCCGGTTTGGCAGCCGCGGCGAGGTCGCGCAGGACAGCGTGGTTGGCGAGATCGGACAGGAGCATCGGGTCGCTGCCGAGCCCTCCCCCGCTCGCCCGCTCGACGTCGACGGCGCGGCCCTCGATCACGATCGTGGCGCGGCCGTCATGGTTGGCGAGACGCATCGGGTGGTCTCCTCTCATCGTCGTTGACCCATCGGCGGGTCATCACTCGGTCAGGGCGCGCACCAGCTCGGTGAGCGGGGCGTGGAAGTCGCGCAGCGGTCGGACGCCGGCCTGGTGGAGCACCGCGTTGTCGAGCACGCTGTTCGCGGGGCGTGGCGCAGGTCGCGGCGGCTGGAGCTCGGCAGTGGTGATCGGGGCGACCATCGCCGGATCCTTGCCCATCGCGGCCACGACGGCCTGGGCGAACTCGTGCCACGTCGTCGCACCCTGGTTCGTCGCGTGCATCACGCCGCTGCGTCGATCGAGGGCGATCCGGCGCAGCAGCGGGGCGAGGTCGGCGGTGAAGGTCGGGCACCCGTGCTGATCGTCGACGAACGCGAGCGACGGGTGCTGCTCCGCGAGGCGCAGCACCGTCTTGACCATGTTGCTGCCGTACTGGCCGTTCACCCACGACGTGCGCACGATGGCCGCGGCAGGGCCGAGGGCGGCGGCCTCGCGCTCGCCGATCAGCTTGGACCGCCCGTAGACCGACTGCGGGTTCGGCTCATCCCACTCGTCGTAGGGCCGGTCGAGCTCGCCGTCGAAGACGTAGTCGGTGCTGATGTGGACGAGGTGGGCACCGCCGCGGTGGCACGCTTCGACGATCCATCGCACGGCCAGGCCGTTGGCCAGCACGGCGCGCGTCGGGTCGTCCTCGCACGCGTCCACCGCGGTCCACGCGGCCGTGTGGAACACGACGTCCGGGCGGACCGACATGATCGCGCCGAGGCAGTCGTCGCGGCTCGTCACGTCGAGCTGCACGCGGTGGTACGCGGCCACCTCGTCGCCTGCGGCGCTGCACGTCAGCGCGAGATCCGTGCCGAGCTGGCCACCGGCACCTGTGATCAGGACGCGCACTACAGCCCCGTCGAGGGCTTCAGGGGCTCCCACCACCAACGGTTGTCGCGGTACCACGCCACGGTCTCGGCCAGGGACTCGTCGAACGACCGCTGCAGCTTCCATCCCAGTGCGGTGACCTTGTCGATGTGCACCGAGTAGCGCCGGTCGTGCCCGAGCCGATCGGCCACCGGCCTGATCGCCGACTCGTCGCGGCCGCACAGCTCCAGCAGCCGGTACGTCAGCTCCCGGTTGGTGATCTCGTTGTGCGCACCGATGTTGTAGACCTCGCCGACCGTGCCCTGCTCGAGCACGAGCTGCACGGCGCGGTTGTGGTCCTCGACGTGGATCCAGTCGCGCACGTTGCCGCCGTCGCCGTACAACGGGACCTCCATCCCGTCGAGCAGGTTCGTGGTGAACAGCGGGATGACCTTCTCCGGGAACTGGAACGGACCGAAGTTGTTCGAGCAGCGGGTGACCACGACGGGCAACCCGTAGGTCGTCACGTACGAGAGCGCGATGAGGTCGCTGCCGGCCTTGGCGGCCGAGTACGGCGAGCGCGGCGTGAGCCGGTCGGTCTCCGAGAACGAGCCCTCTTCGATCGAGCCGTAGACCTCGTCGGTGGAGATGTGCACGAACTTGCCGACACCGACCTGGCGAGCGACATCGCACAGCACGTTCGTGCCGAAGCAGTTGGTCCGCACGAACGCATACGGATCGACGATCGACCGGTCGACGTGGGACTCGGCGGCGAAGTGCACCACCGCGTCGTGGCCGTCCATCGCCTTCAGCACCGCGTCCTGTTCGCAGATGTCGGCGTGCACGAACGCGACCCGCCGGTCGTCCATCACGTCACGGATCGAGGCGAGGTTCCCCGCGTAGGTGAGTGCGTCGAAGATCGTCACCTCGTGGTCGGTGTTGGCGAGCAACCACCGCACGTAGTTCGATCCGATGAACCCGGCGGCGCCGGTGACGAACAGCTTCAATCCATGCTCCTCATGCCGTGTAGGTGCGCATCGGCCAGTACGGACGGCGGCCCTCGGGAAGCGCGTCGCGACGCGGGTTGGCCTGATCACGGGCCGACAGGATCGGTGCGGTGACACCCCAGTCCGCGGTCACCGCGGGATCGTCCCACGCCAGGCCGAGCTCGTCGGCCGGGTTGTAATAGCCGTCGACGAGGTACGTGATCACCATGTCCGACAGCGCGGCGAAGCCGTGCGCGACACCGGGTGGGATGAACACGCCGACGTGGTTGTCGCCGGACAGATCCAGCGCCAGGGTCTCCCCGTCCGTCGGTCCACCGACGCGCAGGTCGTGCAGCACCACCCTCGCGTCGCCGAAGGGCACGTACCAGTAGTCCGCCTGGTGGAGGTGGTAGTGCA
>JAODBQ010000255.1 GCA_025464045.1 Ilumatobacteraceae bacterium | reverse complement strand
TGGCCACCGAGGTACTTGGTGGCCGAGTGCACGACGACGTCGGCGCCGTAGCGCAACGGCTGCTGCAGGAACGGTGTGGCGAACGTGTTGTCGACGCAGACCAAGGCACCACGCGAGTGCGCCAGCGCACAGATCGCCTCGATGTCGAAGCAGCGCAGCAGCGGGTTGGTGGGCGTCTCCAACCACACCAGCCGCGTGTCGGCGGGCCACGATGCGGCCAACGCGTCGACGTCCAGCAGGTCCACCGCGGTCCACGCCAGGTGGGTGTGCACCTTGGCGATCAGCCGGAACGTGCCGCCGTACGCGTCGTTGCCGAGCAGCACCCGGTCGCCCGCGGCGAGCAGCCGCAGCACGTTGTCCTCCGCGGCGAGGCCGCTGGCCAACGCGAGGCCGTGGCGGGCACCCTCGAGCGAGGCGAGGTTCGTCTCCAGCGCGGCACGCGTCGGGTTGCCGCTGCGCGAGTACTCGAACCCCTTGTGCCCACCGACGCCGTCTTGCGCGAACGTGGTGCTGAGCGTGATCGGCGTGACCACTGCACCGGTCGTCGGGTCGGGATCCTGGCCAGCGTGCACCGCACGTGTCTCGAACCCCCAGCCTTGCTGCGCCTCGAGGTCACCCATCCGCGGCACCGGCGACGGCCTCGAAGTAGGTGAGCAGGTCGGTGCGGGTGAGCACGCTCAACGGGCGTCCGCCCGACAGCACGAGCAGCGCCGGCGAGGCATCCAGCATCGCCACCGCGAGCTCGACCTTCTGGCCGATCCCGATCGTCGGCAGCTTCGGGCCCATCACCTTCTCGACGGCGGTCGACATCACGCCGGGATCCCGGTGGACCGCCTCCATCAGGTCGAGCTCGTCGACGGAACCGGAGACCTCGGCGAACGCGAACGGCGGCGTGTTCTTGCAGACCGGGATCTGGCTGATGCCGTTCGAGCGCATCAGGTCGATCGCCTGGCGCACGGTGTGCGACGGGTTGACGTACAGCAGCTGCGGCGTGTTGCCACGCGTCTCCAGCACCTCGCCGATGCACTGCTCGCACTCCCGCGTGAAGCCGTAGTTCGCCATCCACTGGTCGTCGAACACGCGCGACAGGTAGCCGCGGCCGGAGTCCGGGTTGAGCACGACGACGATGTCGTTCGGCCCCGCCCGCTTGGCGACCTTGATCGCCGCGGCGACCGCCATGCCGCCCGAACCACCGATCAGGATGCCCTCCTCGCGGCTGACCTCGCGGGCGGTGAGGAAGCTCTCCGCGTCGCTGATCGGGATCACGTCGTCGTACAGCTCGGGCGCCCATGCGGCCGGGAAGAAGTCCTCGCCGACACCTTCGACGAGGTAGGGCCGGCCCGAACCGCCGGAGAACACCGACGCGTCCGGGTCGGCGGCGATGATCTTGATGTCCGGGTTCTGCTGCTTGAGGAAGCGCGCCGTACCGGTGATGGTCCCGCAGGTGCCCGCGCCGGCGATGAAGTGGGTGATCCGCCCGCCGGTCTGGCGCCACAGCTCCGGGCCGGTGGTCTTCTCGTGGGCGAGCGGGTTGTTCGGGTTGGCGTACTGGTTCGGACGGAACGCGTTGCGCTCGACCGTCAAGCGCTCGGCCACCGAGTAGTAGCTCTGCGGATCCTCCGGTGCCACGGCCACCGGGCACACGACGACCTCGGCGCCGTACGCGCGCAGCAGCGAGATCTTCTCCGGCGCGACCTTGTCGGTCATCACGAACACGCACGAGTACCCGCGCTGCGCGGCGACGATGGCCAGGCCGACACCGGTGTTGCCACTCGTCGGCTCGACGATCGTTCCCCCCGGCAGGAGCAGCCCGTCGTGCTCCGCGGCGAGGATCATCTCGAGTGCCGGCCGATCCTTCGCCGAGCCGCCGGGGTTGGTGGTCTCCGTCTTCATCGCCAACACGCACGACAGGTGGTGGATCTCGCTCAGCCGCCTGAGCACGACCAGCGGGGTGTTGCCGATCAGGTCGAGCACGCTCTCGGCCATCTCCGTACCGTGCAACCGCGGGTCACTCGCATCGTCACCCCAAGCCATGCAGCCAGGCTACTTCCGCATGTCCGGCGTCGCCTGCGAGCATGTCCGGATGGCAGCGACGCCTCCGGGCACCGACGATCACGGGTTCCCCGACGGGTTCTTCCGCCGCACCGACGAGACGCCGGACGGCGGCTTCTACGGTCCGCCCCGGCTGGTCACCCACATCGACGACCGGGCCGTCGCCGCCGTCGGCGCGATCTATCGGCACCTCGGTGTCGACGGCAGGGTGCTCGACCTGATGTCGTCGTGGATCTCGCACTTCGTGACGCCGCCGCGAGAGCTCGTCGTGCTCGGGATGAACCAGGCCGAGCTCGGGGCCAACACGGCGGCGACGAGCCGCGTCGTGCACGACCTCAACATCGATCCCACGCTGCCGTTCGAGGACGGGAGCTTCGACGGCGTGACGTGCTGCGTGTCGATCGACTACCTGACCACCCCGATCGAGGTGTTCCGCGAAGTGCAGCGGGTGCTCGTGCCGGGCGGCACGTTCGTGAACACGTTCTCCAACCGCTGCTTCCCGACGAAGGCGATCCACGGGTGGTTGGCCACCGACGACGAGGGTCACTGCGCGATCGTCAGCGAGTACTTCCGCCGTTCCGGCGGTTGGCAGGACCCGGAGGTCGCGCTGCTCACCCCGCCGCACCTGCACGGCGATCCGCTCTACGCCGTATGGGCCCGCTCGGCACCGACGCCCTGACACCTCCGGCCGCCCCGAACGTCTCGGCGGTGTCACACCCCTTCGGTACCGTGATCCAGGTGAGCGACGAGTCGGGCCGGTGGGCGGTGGAGCAGGTGCTCGCGCTGGCGCCGCGCCCCGCGTCGATCGCCGCCGCGCAGCCGCTCGCGGTGCCGTCGCGGTGGAGCGGGCTCGGGTGCGACGGCCGTGCGGTGTGGGGCCGTTGTTCGGGGTCGAGCGCCGAGCCGTACGACACGGTGGTCGATCACGTCGGCGTCGCGTTCCGCTGCACCTGCCCCAGCCGGGTGTTCCCCTGCAAGCACGCACTGGCGCTGTTGCTGCTGTGGTCGCGGGGGCAGGTGCCCACGGCCACGGCCCCGGCAGGGCTGGCCTCGTGGATCGCCCGTCGGATCGACGCCGGGGCACCGACCGCGCCCGCTGCCGAGGGCGATGTCGCCGTGGCACCGGACGACGCCGCGGAGGGGCAGGCGCTACCGCGGCCGGCGCCACCACCGGAACCCACCAGCGGCCGCGACGATCGCATCGCGCGGATGCACGCCGGCCTCGTCGAGCTGGACCGTTGGCTGGACGACCGCGTCCGCACCGGCCTGTCCGATCCGGGTCTTGCCCGGTACGCGACGTGGGACGGTCTCGCGGCGCGGCTCGTCGACGCCCAGGTCGGTGGGCTCGCCAACCGCATCCGCCGCCTCGCCGGCGTGGTCGGCGCCCAGCCGGACTGGCACGAGCACGTGCTCGCCGAGCTGGGCATCCTCCACCTCCTGGCCCGCGCTGGTCGGCACCTCGGCGATCTGCCCACCGAGCTGGCCGATTCGGTCGCGGTCGCACTCGGGTGGCAGGTTCGTCAGGCCGACGTGCTGGCCGGCGTGCCCGAGACCGACCACTGGATCGTGATGGGCCGCAGCGACACGCGCGAGGACCGCATCGAGGTCCGCCGCGTGTGGCTGCGCGGTGCCACGTCCGGTCGCTGGGCGATGATCCTGTCGTTCGCCGCGTACCGCCAGTCGTTGGACGCATCGCTGCGCGTCGGCACCGTCGTCCACGCCGACGTGTTCCGCTACCCCGGCGCGGGCCTGCGCGCCCTGCTCGGTCGCCGCCACGACTCGGGGTCGCGGTCGGGCGGGTCCGGTGCCCGTGCCGGTGCCGATCGGGATGCCGACACGGCCGAGACCAACGACACCGACACCGACACCGATGCGGACGTGGCCGCATCCGCCGCTGCCTCGTCGTCATCGGTGGCGCCCGTCGACCTCGCCGCGCTGCGCGCGTCCGTCGCCGAGGCCTGCACCACGATCGGCGAGGCGTTCGTCGCCGAGCCCTGGGTGGGGCGCACGCCGGTCTGCCTCGTGGCCGCGCCGGCGAAG
>JAODBQ010000224.1 GCA_025464045.1 Ilumatobacteraceae bacterium | reverse complement strand
TTGACCAGTCCGGCGCCGGCGTGCGCGTTCGGCTGCCAGATCGAGATGGACACGCCGTTCGTGTCCTGCAGCACGGCCATCCGCCCGGCATCCAGCACGTCCATCGGGCCGGCGACCACCTTGCCGTTGTGGATCTCCGCGCGCGACACCGTGGCGTCGGCGTCGGCGACCGTGACGTACACGTTCCATGTCGCCGGTGCGCCGGGGTCCATCTGCGGCCCGACGCCGGCGACGCTCTGGCCACGCAACGTCGCCATCGCGTAACCACCGGCCTCCGGGCTCGGATGGGCATCCACCGACCAGCCGAACAGACCGCTGTAGAACGCCGCTGCGGCCGCTGGATCCGGCGTGCTGAGATCGATCCACGAGGGTGTTCCCGGCGAGTACTCCGTGCGCTGCGACATGCGGACCTCCATCACTGCGGCGCGGCGAGGGCCACGCTTCGACCGTCTCACGGTACCCAGCTCACCCGCATGTGGAACCGGCGCCGGCCTGAGCGCAGCCGGCGCGGCGGGCGAGGTCCGCCACGAGGTGACGAGGCACCTACGCTGCCCGCACATGGAGATGCACTTCGCGACCGTCTGGGAATCGATCGCCGACGTGATCGGGGATCAACCGGCGCTCGTCCACGGTGGCGACGTCCGCACCTGGGCGGAGTACGACGAACGCGCGGCGCGGGTCGCGGCGACGCTCGTCGATGCCGGGCTCCGGCCGGGCGCCAAGGTGGCGCTGCTGATGTACAACGGCAACGAGTACCTCGAGTCGCAGTTCGGGGTGTTCAAGATGCGCGGCGTGGCGATCAACGTCAACTACCGCTACCTCGACGACGAGCTCGTCTACCTCCTGGACAACTCCGACTCCGAGGCGCTGATCTTCCACGCCTCGCTGGCCGAACGCGTCGCCCGGATCGCGACGCGCCTGCCCGAGCTCCAACTCCTGATCGAGGTCGACGACGTGACGGGCACCGCCACGGCAACGGGCACGGGCACCGCCGGCGCGGTTCCCGGCGCGCTCGCCTACGAAGACGCGCTCGCCGGTCACGACCCGATGCCGCGCATCGAGCGGTCCGAGGACGACATCTACATGCTCTACACCGGCGGCACCACGGGGATGCCGAAGGGCGTGATGTACGCGATGGGCGGGGTCACCGCCGGGTTCGTCGAGAGCAGCTTCCCGGTCTTCGGCCTCACGGTCACCGCGGATGCCGCGGCCATCGCGCCGATGGTCGCCGACCTCATCGCCAGCGGGAACCGGGTGGTCTCGATCCCATGCGCGCCGCTGATGCACGGCACCGGGGTGTGGCTCGGGGCGATGATGCCGCAGCTCGGCGGGGCGACAGTGGTGACGCTCCTCAGCCGCTCGCTCGACGCCGACGAGCTGCTTGCCACGGTCCAGCGCGAGCGGGCGACGACGATGACGATCGTCGGCGACGCGTTCTCGAAGGCGATCATCGCCGCGCTCGACGCCGCCACCCTGGCCGGCCGGCCCTACGACACGTCGAGCCTGAAGCTGATCATCTCCAGCGGCGTGATGTGGACGTCCGAGGTCAAGCAGGAGGTGATCGAGCGCATCGAGCAGGCGATGCTCATCGACGCCATCGGCTCCACGGAGGGGACGATGGGCATCAGCATCACGATGAAGGGGTTGCCGTCGTCGACCGGATCCTTCAGTCAGATGGCGACGACGAAGGTGTTCACCGAGCAGGGCCACGAGGTGCGGCCGGGTTCGGACGACATCGGTCTCGTCGCCGCCGGTGGCAACGTGCCGCTCGGCTACTACAAGGACGAGGAGAAGTCGGCGCGCACGTTCCGCACGATCGACGGTAAGCGCTACTCGTTCCCCGGCGACATGGCCAAGGTCGCGGCCGACGGTTCGCTGATCCTCCTCGGACGCGGCAGCCAGGTCATCAACTCCGGCGGGGAGAAGGTGTTCCCGGAGGAGGTCGAGGAAGCGGTGAAGCGCGTCGAGGGCGTGCGCGACGCGCTGGTCATCGGCATCGACGACGAGCGGTTCGGCCAGGCGGTCACCGCGATCGCCTCGCGCGAGGACGGCGCCGAGGTCGACGAGGCCGACGTGATCGCCGGGGTCAAGGGACAACTGGCCGGGTACAAGGCTCCCAAGCGAGTCGTGTTCGTCAGCGAGGTCCCGCGTGGCGCCAACGGCAAGGCGGACTACCCGCGCGCGAAGCAGTACGCGCTCGACGGCTGATCGCTCAGCGCCGGCACACGGCGCCACCGGGCGAGTCGTTCCCCGGAGCCGACGGCGTTCTACTGTCCTTGCCATGTCCGACGCAGCGACCACCACCAACGACACCGTGCTCACCGAGGTACGCGGACGGGTGCTGTTGATCACCCTCAACCGCCCGGAAGCGATGAACGCGATCAACACCGACCTCGCCCAGGGGCTGCTCGCGGCGATCGACCGCCTCGACAACGACGACGCCCTGACGACGGGTGTGCTCACCGGTGCCGGGCGCGGTTTCTGCGCCGGGATGGACCTCAAGGCGTTCGCGGCCGGTGGGCCGCCGAAGGGCTTCGACGGGTTCATCCGCAACGGGGCGCGCAAGCCGCTGATCGCCGCGGTGGAGGGCTTCGCCCTCGCCGGTGGTCTCGAGGTCGCCCTCACCTGCGACCTGCTGGTGGCGGCGAAGGGCATCAAGCTCGGCATCCCCGAGGCCGGCGTCGGGCTGTTCGCCGCCGGCGGTGCACTGCTCCGCCTGCCGCGTCGCGTGCCCTACGGCGTGGCGATGGAGATGGCGCTCACCGCCGATCCGATCACCGCCGAGCAAGCCTTCGCCTACGGCCTCGTCACCCGTCTCGCCGAGAAGGGCGAGGCCGCCAACGTCGCCCTCGAGCTCGCCGAACGGATCGCGCGCAACGCCCCGCTCTCGGTCGCCGCGAGCAAGCAGGTGCTGCGCGAGACGCAGGGTCGCACCGAGGAGGAGTTCTGGGACATGCAGGCGCCGGTGATGAGGACGGTGTTCTCGTCCGACGACGCCAAGGAAGGCCCGCGTTCGTTCGCCGAGAAGCGGGCCCCGACCTGGTCCGGCCACTGACCTGGTCCGGCCACTGAGCGGGGCCGGGCGCTGAGCCGGACCGGGCGCTAACTGGTCGGCGGCGCGTCGAGACGCTCGTGGAGGAACGCGAGCACCCGCTGCACCCCGACC
>JAODBQ010000208.1 GCA_025464045.1 Ilumatobacteraceae bacterium | reverse complement strand
GGCGCCGCCGTCGCCGCCGGCGCCGAGCGGGTCCTGTCGATCGCGGCCGGGGTCGGTCTCGCCGCGCTCGAAGCCGCGGCCGGTCCTGGCGTCGCGGTCGTGCGGGCGATGCCCAACACGCCGGCGCTCGTCGGGCAGGGCGCGGCCGCGATCTGCGGCGGATCGGGCACCACCGAGGCCGACCTCGACTGGGCCGAGAGCGTCCTCACCGCGGTCGGCACCGTGGTCCGCGTCGCCGAATCGCACCTCGATGCGGTCACCGGGCTCGCCGGGAGCGGTCCCGCGTACATTTTTCTGGTCGCCGAATCACTGATCGAGGCGGGGGTGCTCGCCGGACTGGCGCGGACCGTCTCCGAGCAGCTGGTGACCCAGCTCCTGGTCGGATCTGCCGCGTTGTTGGCGGATCGCGGCGATCCCGCCGCGTTGCGCGCGATGGTGACCTCGCCGGGTGGTACCACAGCCGTCGGATTGCGCGCGCTGGAGGAGCACGCCGTGCGCGCCGCCTTCCTGGATGCGGTGATGGCGGCGACGCAGCGCAGCCGCGAGCTCGGCGCCTGAGCATTCGCGCGAAGAAAATCGGGCGTGACTCTTTTCTCATCGTCCGCGCGCGCCTAATGTTCACGAAACCGACGAACGGTCCAACCGCCTGGTTGCGATCACCGCACACCGCCCCGGCAGAGCCGGTCGTCAACAGATGTCGCGCCCCACGTGGGCAGCGCCGAAGAAGGCCGGTGCCATCGGGGGGTTGGCACCGGCCCTCTCCGTTTTCGGGAGACGTCGCCGGTCCGCGGATGTGCCGACGTGCGACGGCGGCGCGCGGCCGCTGCGTCGCGACGGCTGCATCGCGACCGGATGGGCGGCAGCGACCTTCCCCGAAGTTGCCGCCCACCCGGTCACCGACACTGTCGACAGCGGCCTCGACCGACCGGCAAGAGCCACCGGGCGGGCAGGGCTGGGCTGGTGTGCGTCAGCGACCGGCGAAGCGCGAGGCGAAGGCGAGCCGCAGCAGGCCCGGGAAGCACTGCTCGACGTAGGCGTACACCGAGCCGATCACGCGATCGAGCTCGGGCTCGCTGAGCGCCGCGAGCGGCAGCTCGCCGCGCAGGAACAGCGCGTCCTCGACGCCGATCGCGAAGTGGGCGCCGACCAGGCGCTCGTTGCGGCGCAGGGCCATCTCGTACACCGCCGCGGCGTTCTCCTCCGGCGCCGGCAGGACGTAGGCCTCGTAGCGCAGCGTGCGCTGGCCGAGCGTGACCCAGACCGTGATGTGGTCCTTCTCCTCGCCGGCCATGCGCACGTACCATCGCGGCTCGTCGCCCTCGCCGCGATCGATCGCCTCCACCACCGGGTTGTCCGCGGCGAAGGCGGCGAGCCACTCGTCGATGTGCCGCTCGAACAGCGCCACCGCAGCCGGGTCATGGAGATCGCTCATGCGCAGGCCACCAGCTCGCGCATGGCGAGGTCGGCGTAGACCCGTCGCAGCCGGGCGGCGGCGAACGCCCACGTGTACCGCTGGGCGCGCGCCGCAGCGCGGCGGCCCATCGCCGCCGCGTTGGCCGGATGGTCGAGGATCTCGCCGACGTAGCGGGCGAACTCGACCGGTGAACGGTCGGGCACGAGGAACCCGGTCTCGCCGTGGTCGACGAGCGTGAGCAGGCCGCCGACGCCGCTGGCGACCACCGGGATCCCACATGCCGACGCCTCGAGCGCCACCAGCCCGAAGCTCTCGCTGCGGCTCGGGACGACCACGACGTCGGCCGCGCGGTAGTAGGTGCTGAGGATGTGGTGCGGCTGCGGCGCGACGAAGCGCACCTGGTCGCGCACGCCGAGCTCGTCGATCAGCTCGGCGAGACGGGCCATTTCGACGTCACCGTCCGCGCCGCTCGCACCGCCGACGATCAGCAGCAGCGCGTCCGGCCGGCGCAGGGCGGCGAGCGCGCGCACCGCGACGTCGGGACCCTTCAGCGGCTGGATCCGCCCGACGAACAGCAGGACCGGCACGTCGAACGGCAGGTCGAGCGCGTCGCGCGCCCCGCGCTGCTCGCCCGGAGCGAAGAACGCGTGCTCCACGCCGGGCGCGACGATCTCGATCCGCCCGCGCGGATCGCCGTACAGCCGCCGGAACTGGCGCTCCTCCTCGGTGCAGCTCACGCAGATCGCGTCGGCGCAGCTGATGATCTCCTGCTCCGCGCGCTCGCGCCACAACGGCTCGAGGTCACCGCCCTCGGCCTTGACCTTCGCCAGGGTGTGGAACGTGCTGACGAACGGGATGTCCAGCTCGTGCTTGACGCGGTGTGCGACCATCCCGCTGAGCCAGTAGTTGGCGTGGACGACATCGGCCGGCGACTCGTCGCGCAGGTGCTCGACCACCCGGTCACCGAACTCGTCGAGCACGCTCGGGAGCTGCTCCTTGGCGAGGTCGAAGGGGCCGGCCGGCACGTGCACCACGCGGTGACCGGGCTCGACGAGCACCTCCGACGGCAGATCCGGACGGGTGGCCCGGGTGTAGGTGGTGCACTGGACGCCCGCCTGGGCCAGTGCGGAGACGAGCTCCCGCACGTAGACGTTCATCCCGCCGCTGTCGCCCGAACCCGGCTGGCTGAGCGGCGACGTGTGGAGCGAGAGGACGGCGACCCGTTGCACAGCGAGTCCAGAGCCTAGCGAGGAGGTCATGTGTTCCCGGCTCCGAGCGACGCCGCGCCTACGACGACGAACTGACGAAGCTCTCGTACACGTTGAGGAGTGCCTGGCGCTGCTCCGGGCGCAACTTCGGATCGTTGGCGATGGCATCGCGCACGCCGCCGCGGG
>JAODBQ010000203.1 GCA_025464045.1 Ilumatobacteraceae bacterium | reverse complement strand
GGGGTCACGTAGGAGTGCGAGTCGTCCTGGGTCATGCCCCGGACCCGGGTCAGGCCGTGGACCACGCCGGACTTCTCGTAGCGGTAGACGGAGCCGAACTCGAACAGCCGCAGCGGCAGCTCGCGGTAGGACCGCCCGCGCGACCTGAAGATCAGGTTGTGCATCGGGCAGTTCATCGCCTTGAGGTAGTAGTTGCTTCCCTCGAACTCCATGGGCGGGAACATGCCGTCTGCGTAGTACGGCAGGTGCCCGGAGGTGTGGAAGAGCCCCTCCTTGGAGATGTGGGGCGTCCCGACGTACTGGAAGCCCTCCTCGATGTGCCGCTGGCGCACGTAGTCCTCCATCACCCGCTTGAGCACCCCGCCCTTCGGGTGGAACACCGCGAGGCCGGAGCCGAGCTCGTCGGGGAACGAGTAGAGGTCGAGGTCGCGGCCGAGCTTGCGGTGGTCGCGGCGCTCCGCTTCCTCGATGCGGTGCAGGTGCGCCTCGAGGTCCTCCTTGCTGGGCCAGGCGGTGCCGTAGACGCGCTGCAGCTGCTTGTTCTTCTCGTCGCCACGCCAGTACGCCGCGGCGCTGCGCATCAGCTTGAAGGCGGGGATCCGCTTGGTGGTCGGCAGGTGCGGCCCGCGGCACAGGTCCTTCCAGGCCACGGCGTTCTGGCGGTTGATGTTGTCGTAGATGGTGAGCTCGCCGGCGCCGACCTCGACGTTCGCGCCCTCCGCCGCGTCAGCGGCTTTCCCCGCACCCTTGAGGCCGATCAGCTCGAGCTTGTAGGGCTCGTCCTGGAGCTCGTCGATCGCCTCTGCGTCGGAGACCGGGCGCCGGGAGAACCGCTGCCCCTCCTTGATGATCTTCCGCATCCGGGTCTCGATCTTCTCGAGGTCCTCGGGCACGAACGGGGTCTCGACGTCGAAGTCGTAGTAGAAGCCGTTCTCGATCGGCGGGCCGATGCCGAGCTTGGCGTCGGGGAAGAGATCCTGAACGGCCTGGGCCATCACGTGCGCGGTCGAGTGCCGCAGGATGTCGAGCCCGTCCACGCTGTCGATCGCGACGCCCTCGACGTCGTCGCCGTCCTCGAGCTCGTAGGCGAGGTCCTTGAGGTCGCCCTGCACGCGGGCCGCGATCACCGACGGATCCTCGGCGAAGAGCTCCCACGCCTTGGTGCCCGTCGTCACGGTCCGCTCCTCACGCGCTTCGGCGTGGACGAGGGCGACCTTGATGTCGGACACAGCTGCTCCTTGATGCGATGAAGGTGCCGCCCGGCTCGGGCGGTCCATCGATCGTATCGAGGTCGCACGGGCGACCGCGCGGCAGTTGTCGGTGCCTAGAGGATGTAGAGCATCTCCTGGTACGTCGGAAGCGGCCACAGGTCGTCGGCCACGACTCCCTCGAGGACGTCGGCCGCGGCGCGGACGGCCGCCATCGCGGGCAGCACACTGTCGCGGGCGTACGTCGCCTCGGCCAACGGGTCGTGACCGGGATCGCCGGCCAGGGCCGCGCCGAGCCGGGCAAGGCCAGCCTTCAGGTCCCTGATCGGCCCGGAGACGGACTCGAGTGAGTCCGTGTCGGCCTCGACGCCGGCCGCCTTCAGCGCCGCGACGTTCTGGGCGAGCTCGGTCTGGTAGCGCACCGCCGCCGGCAGCACCGACGTCGTCCCGATCTCGAGGGTGAGGTTGGCCTCGACGTTGACGGAGAGGATGTACTGCTCGAGCCCGATCTCGTAACGGCTGTGCATCTCGCGGTGACTGAAGACCTTGTAGGCCTCGAACAGCTCCAGGGCCTCATCGGACACCAGCTCGGGCAGCGCGTCGACCGTGGTCCGCAGATTCTTGAGCCCGCGCTGCTCGGCCTCGATCTGCCACTCGTCGGAGTAGCCGTTGCCGTTGAAGACGACCGCACCATGGTCGGCGATGATCTCGGAGAGGATGTCCTGCACCGCGACGTCGAAGTCGGTGCCGGCGGCTGTCGCGCTCTCGATGGAGGTTGCGATGTGGTCGAGCGCCTCGGCCATGATCGTGTTGATCGTGACCATCGGTCCCGCCACAGTCTGCATCGAGCCGGGTGCCCGGAACTCGAAGCGGTTGCCGGTGAACGCGAAGGGGCTGGTCCGGTTGCGGTCCCCCGGGTCGGTGGGGAGCACCGGCAGGGTGTCGACGCCGATCATCATCGTGCCCTTCTCCTTCGACCGGGTCGCACCGCCCTTGGCGATCTGGTCGAAGACGTCGGCAAGCTGGTCGCCGAGGAAGATCGAGATGATCGCGGGCGGCGCCTCGTTGGCGCCGAGCCGGTGGTCGTTGCTCGCCGAGGCGACCGAGGCGCGGAGCAGGCCGCCGTACTTGTGCACGGCGCGGATGACGGCCGCGCAGAAGACCAGGAACTGGGCGTTGTCGTGCGGGGTGTCGCCGGGCAGCAGCAGGTTGCCTTCGGTGGCGTTGCCCAGGGAGAAGTTGACGTGCTTGCCCGAGCCGTTGACGCCGTCGAAGGGCTTCTCGTGGAACAGGCACTCCATGCCGTGCTTGCGGGCAATCGTCTTGAACGTCGTCATCAGCAGCTGCTGGTGGTCGGAGGCGACGTTGGCCCGCTCGAACATCGGGGCGATCTCGAACTGTCCGGGCGCGACCTCGTTGTGCCGCGTCTTGGCGGGGATGCCGAGCTTGAAGAGCTCCCGCTCGGTGTCCATCATGAAGCCGAGCACGCGCTCCGGGATCGCGCCGAAGTAGTGGTCGTCGAACTCCTGGCCCTTCGGGGGCTTGGCGCCGAACAGGGTGCGGCCGGAGCTCATCAGGTCGGGGCGGGCCAGGAAGAAATGGCGATCGATCAGGAAAGATTCCTGCTCCGGTCCGGCAAAGGACACGCCGTGATCGATATCCTT
>JAODBQ010000186.1 GCA_025464045.1 Ilumatobacteraceae bacterium | reverse complement strand
TGTCGGGTGACGAGTACGTCGTGCTCGAACCGGGGGCTCGGTAGGCGGCCGCAGCGATGGCGCTCGCCGACCGCCTGCTGGACGTCTTCCGCGAGCCACTGGCGCTGAGCCACGGCGACGTGTTCGTGACCGCGAGCATCGGGATGGCCCACATGAGCTCCCGCTCCAGCTCGACCCCCGAGGACCTCCTCCGCCATGCCGACACGGCGATGTACCGGGCCAAGGACGCGGGGCGCAACTGCGTCGCGCTGTACGACGAATCGATGCACGAGCGCGTCTCGCATCGACTGGCCGTCGAGACCGCGCTGTACCGGGCGCTGGACCGCGAGGAGCTGCGCCTGTTCTACCAGCCGATCCTCGATCTCGACACGGGCGACGTCGAGGGCTTCGAGGCGTTGATGCGCTGGCAGCGCGGCGACGGCACGATCGTCTCCCCCGCCGAGTTCATCCCGATCGCGGAGGACACCGGCACGATCAACGCGATCGGCGCGTGGGCGCTGCTCGAGGCGCTGATCCAGCTGCGCACCTGGATCGACGACGGCGTGTGCAGCTCGATCGCGACGATGTCGGTCAACGTCTCGCCTCGTCAGCTCGCCGATTCCGGCTTCCCGGCGATGGTCGCCGAGGCGCTCACCCGCTCGTCCGTCTCGCCCCACCAGCTCTGGCTGGAGGTGACCGAGGGGATCATGATCGCCGAACCGGAGCTGGCACTGGCGACGCTGCGGCGGTTGCGCTCGCTCGGCGTGCGCGTCGCCCTGGACGACTTCGGCACCGGCTACTCGTCGCTGTCGCTGCTGCAGCGGTTCCCGCTGCAGCGGATCAAGATCGACCGCGCCTTCGTGCACGGTGTCGCCGACAACCCGAACGATCGGTCGCTCGTGCGCACGATCGTCGCCATGGGCCGTTCGCTGGGCCTCGACATCGTCGCCGAGGGCGTCGAGACCGTCCAGCAGATGCAGGTGCTCAGCGACCTCGGGTGCAAGAAGGCCCAGGGCTACCTGATCAGCCACCCGGTGCCGGCCGAGGCGATGCGCAGCACGGTCGCCGGACTGGAACGGCTCGGGAGCTTCCCCGGGCTGCGACCGACGCCGAGTGGCAGACCCACCACCGTGTCCTGACGGCCTCCGCACCGCGCCGATCGAGCGTCACCAGCGGTGCCGGCAGCGCCGCCCGATCGGGGCCGGACGATGGCGACCTGCCAGCATCGACCCATGAACTTCGACATCCCGGAAGACATCGCCGCCCTCCTTGTCGAGCTCGACGACTTCATCGAGCGCGAGATCAAACCTCTGGAGCAGCAGGACGACAACATCCGCTTCTTCGATCATCGTCGAGAGGACGCCCGCACCGATTGGGATCGCGGCGGGCTGCCGAACGAGGAGTGGGAGCAGCTCCTCTTCAAGGTGAAGCGGATGGCCGACGCCGCCGGCTTCTACCGCTACCCGTTCCCCAAGGAGTACGGCGGCCGCGAGGGCACCAACCTCGGGATGGCCATCATCCGCGAGCACTTCGCGTCGAAGGGCCTCGGGCTGCACAACGACCTGCAGAACGAGCACTCGATCGTCGGCAACAACGTCGGTCTCATCCTGATGCTCGAGTACGGCACCGAGGAGCAGAAGAAGGACTGGGTGGACGACCTCGCCGAGGGCCGCCGCGGCTTCGCGTTCGGGATCACCGAGCCGCAGCACGGCTCCGACGCCACCTGGATGGAGACCCACGCCGAGCGTGACGGCGACGAGTGGATCATCAACGGTGAGAAGACCTGGAACACCGGCATCCACAAGGCCCAGTACGACATGATCATGGCGCGGACCAGCGGCAAGCCCGGCGACGGCAACGGCATCACCGCCTTCCTCACGCCGACCAACTCGCCCGGCTTCAAGATCGAGGAGTACCTGTGGACGTTCAACATGCCGACCGACCACGCCCACGTCTCGTTCAAGGACATCCGCGTCCCGGACAGCGCGATCTTCGGCGGTGAGGGCAAGGGCCTGCAGGTGGTCCAGCACTTCTTCAACGAGAACCGCATCCGCCAGGCCGCATCGAGCCTCGGCGCAGCGCAGTTCTGCGTCAACGAGTCGGTCAAGTACGCCACGGAGCGCAAGCCGTTCGGCAAGGCGCTGTCGACCAACCAGGGCATCCAGTTCCCGCTCGTCGAGCTGCAGACGCAGTGCGACATGCTCCGCGCCCTGATCCACAAGACGGCCTGGCAGATGGACACGAACGGCGCGTTCTCGGCGTCGCGGCAGGTGTCGCAGTGCAACTACTACGCCAACCGGCTGTGCTGCGACGCTGCCGACCGGGCGATGCAGGTGCACGGCGGCATGGGCTACTCCCGCCACAAGCCGTTCGAGCACATCTACCGTCACCACCGCCGCTACCGCATCACCGAAGGCGCCGAGGAGATCCAGATGCGTCGCGTCGCCGGGTACATGTTCGGCTACATGAAGCAGGACGCCCCGAAGGGCGTCGCCAGCGTCCACGGCTGACCCGGCCGGCCTGCCGGCCCGCCCGCTCGCACGTTGATCCCCAACTGGCCACGGCCGGAACGCCACTGGTGTTCCGACCGTGGCCAGTGGCGTCTCCGGCGCTTCGGCGACGGACCGGCACCCCGCGGGTCGATCGTCGCCACGCTCCTCCGAACGGGTGCCTCGTCGCCGGATCGGAGGTGTGTCCAACAATCCACCCGCCAGATTTTCAGACGAGGGTCAGATTCACGTACACTGTGGTTGCCACGACGGGGGTCGCGGCCTGTGGGGTTCTCGGGGCTTCGCTGCCTCGAACATGAGAGGGGTAAACGGGATGGCACTCGTCATGGGGGTGGAGATCTCGGTCCGGCTGACGGCAGGTGAGACGCGCTGGATGGATTCCGCAGCGTGCAAGGGTCTCACCCACCTGTTCTTCGCTGCGAGCGGTGAGCGTCCGGAACATCGTCGTCCCCGGGAGGCGAAGGCCGCCGCGGTGTGCAAGTCGTGCGAGGTCGCCGGGGACTGCAAGCAGTTCGCGCGGGAGAACCACGAGTACGGCTTCTGGGGAGGCGAGAGCGAGGACGAGCGGCACACCGCCGGCTATCGCCTCAACGCCCCGATCGGTGTTGCCCCGTCCCGCCACGTCGGATGACGTCGTGACCGGTCAGGGCTGATCCCGCAGCGGATCGGCAGCATCCACGATCGCACCGATCTCGCGCAGCGCGTCGATCTCCGCACCGGAGAGACCCAGCTCGGTGAGCACCTCCCTGGTGTGCTGCCCTGGCAGCGCCGCGTCGAGGCGCAACCCTGCAGGCGTGCGGCCGAACCTGACCGGCGACGGGATCACCCGGTACGGCCCGGCCACCGCGTGCTCGGCGATCGGCAGTTCGGCGACGATCGCATCGAGGGTGGCCACCTCCGAGGCGGGGATCCGCAGGGCGCGGCACAGCTCCAGCCACTCGGCCGTCGTGCGTGACGGGGTCGCCCGGCGGACGTAGCCGTAGAGCACGTCGGAGCGCAGGATGCGGGTGCGCCCGTCCGCGTACATCGCCGGATCGACCTGGTCGCTCAACCCCGTCGCGGCGAAGAACTCCACGTAGTGCTCGTAGGAGTACGGGAGGATGGCGACCCAACCGTCCTTCGTCGGGTGCGGTCGCCTGGCCGCGCTGAGGATGCGC
>JAODBQ010000143.1 GCA_025464045.1 Ilumatobacteraceae bacterium | reverse complement strand
ACGTTGACGATCTCGGTGTGCGAGTCCGCTACCGGGACAGCCACGTCCGCGGCGATCGGCTCCGCCGTCCCGGACGCGAGGGTGCCCGTCTCCACGGTGCGCTCTGCGCTGTCGGTCATCTCCTGCCCCCAAGTTGCGGCCGGCCGACGCCGGATGGGAAACGATGGTAGCCACGCACGATCGGCCGCCCCTGGCTCGGCGACCGACTACCTCCCGGTGAACCTCGGTTCGCGCTTCTCCGTGAACGAGTGCACGCCCTCCATGTGGTCGGCGGTCTCCCAGAGCACGTCGCCGAGCGCCTGCTGGTACTCGCCGAGCGTCTGCCACTCCATCTGGAACCCCTTGTGCATCGCGCGCTTGACGGCCTGCTGGGCGAGCGGCGGTCCACTGGCGAGCTTGCGGGCGAGCGCGTGTGCCTCGTCGAGCAGCGAGTCCTGGGGCTCGACCTTCGTGTCCCGCCCGATCCGCAACGCCTCCGCGGCGTCGACCTGATCGCCGGTGAGCGTCAGCTCGAAGGCCTTCGACAACCCGACGAGCTGGCGGAGGATGAACGTGCCGCCGATCGTGCCCATCACGCCGCGGCGCACGAAGAACCAACCGAACTTGGCCCGGTCGGAGGCGATGCGGATGTCGCAGTAGAGCGCGATGTCCATGCCGTAGCCGACCGCGGCTCCGTTGACCGCGGCGATCGTCGGCTTCTCCAGGGCGAAGATCACGTCGAGCGAGGTCTCGCCGTGCTTGACCCGGTTGACCTGTCGCTCGATCCTGCGGTTGGCGCGGTTCTCGTCGAGGAAGATCGCCTGGAAGTCGTCGCCGGCGCAGAACCCGCGTCCCTCGCCCGTGATCAACAGGCAGCGGACCGCGTCGTTGGTGCGCACGTCGGCCACCGCCTCGAGGATCTCCACGCTCATCCCGGGACGGATGGCGTTCATCACCTCGGGACGGTTCAGGGTGAGGGTGGCGACACCGTCGTCACCGACTTCGTAGCGGACATCGTTGGTGCTCATCGTGCGGTCGTATCACTGCGT
This sequence comes from Ilumatobacteraceae bacterium, assembly GCA_025464045.1. Lineage (GTDB taxonomy): Bacteria > Actinomycetota > Acidimicrobiia > Acidimicrobiales > Ilumatobacteraceae > JAODBQ01. Next base: position 4,010 of record JAODBQ010000143.1, on the reverse strand, counting down.
CCGGCCGATTCGCGAAGCGGGGTCCGCGGGGTTGCACCCCGGAGGACGTTTCGATCAGCCCCGCGTTGCTGCGATCATGCCCAGGTGACTCGTGCGGCCGACTGCGAATGGGGCGCCTTCAGCGACGAAGGGCCATGGACGCTCGAGCGCGACCGGATCCGCTGGCTGCCACTCGCCGAGCGACTGCGCGCCGCGGCACGAGCGGAGGTCCCGAGCCTCACCAAGCCGACCAAGATCCCGCCTGGTGTGCGGGTGATCTCGGTCGTGCGCACGCTCGGCGGCGCACTGCTGCCATGGGTGATCCGCAAGCGGCGCAAGCGCTTCGCCTCGTCGGAGGCCAGCCGGGCCGATGTCTCGCTGCGCCTGCGCAAGGCCGCCGAACGGTTGGGGCCGACCTACATCAAGCTCGGGCAGATCATCTCCAGCGGCGAGGGGCTGTTCCCGCCGGAGCTCGTCACCGAGTTCAAGCTGTGCCGGGACCAGGTGCCTGCGGAGCCGTTCGAGACCGTCCGCCAGGTCGTCGAGTCGGATCTCGGTGCCCGGTTGGAGGACGTGTTCTCGACGTTCGAGACCACGCCGCTCGCCGCGGCGTCGATCGCTCAGGTGCACGCTGCCACCTTGCGCTCGGGTGAAGAGGTCGTCGTCAAGGTGCAGCGCGCCGCGGTCGACCGGCTGGTGCACAAGGACCTGCGGGTGATGTCGTGGATCGCGCCGTTCCTCGTCGGACGGATCCCGATCGCGTCGCTGGCCAACCCTCCCGCACTCGTCGAGCTGTTCGCCGAGACGATCGTCGAGGAGCTCGACTTCCGGATGGAAGCGGCGAACATGGTCGACATCGCGGCGATGCTGACCGAGCTCGGCCAGACCGGCTACGTCGTGCCCCGCCCCCACCCGACGTTGGTGACGCGGCGCGTCCTCGTGATGGAGCGGCTGCGCGGGTTCAACTTCGACGACGTCGCCGGGATGAAGAACGCGGGCATCGACACCAAGGCCGTCGTGCGGACGGCGATGGTGGCGTTGATGGAGGGGGCGATGGTCTACGGCGTGTTCCACGGCGACCTGCACGGCGGCAACCTGTTCGTGCTGCCCGACGGCCGTACCGCCCTGCTCGACTTCGGCATCGTCGGCCGGCTCAGCGAGGAGCGCCGACTCGCGTTCCTGCGGATGATGGTCGGCGCCATCGCCAACGACGTCAAGGGCCAGATGGCGGCGATGCGCGATCTCGGGGCGCTCCCGCCCGACACCGACCTGGATGCCGTGATCCGCGACCTCCGCCTCGACCAGCCCCCGGTCGACCCGACCTCGCTCACCGGCGAGGAGCTGATCGCCGAGGTGCAGCGAGTGGTCAAGGCGCTGCTCGGCTACGGGGCACGGATGCCCAAGGAGCTGATGCTCTACGTCAAGAACATGGTGTTCCTCGACGGCGCGATCGCCCGCCTCGCCCCGGATCTCGACCTGCTCGCCGAGATCGCGACGATCTCGATGATGTTCACCGAGCGCCATGGCGAACGCCTCGGCAAGGAGCTCGGCATCGATCCCAACAGCGTCCAGATCGACATGGACGGCGTCAAGGCGAGCTTCGGCGTCGACTCCCGCACCGACCAGCTGACCTACAGCGACCTGCAGGCCCGACGGCGCACGATCCAGAAGCGGATGCGCGACCAGGTTGGCCGCTGACGCATGCGTCTCGTCGTTGCCCGGTGCACCGTCGACTACCGCGGCCGGTTGGAAGCCCACCTGCCGGAGGCCGTCCGACTGATCATGGTCAAGGCCGACGGTTGCGTGGCGATCCATGCCGACGGCGGGGCGTACAAGCCGCTCAACTGGATGAACGCCCCGAACACGCTCGTCGACCGCGGCGACAGCTGGATCGTCAGCAACCCCAAGGGTGAGGAGATCACGATCCACCTGCTCGACGTGCTCAGCGATTCGAGCCACGCGCTCGGCGATGACCCCGGGTTGCAGAAGGACGGGGTCGAGGCGCACCTGCAGGAGCTGCTCGCCGCGTCGGTGCACGCGATCGAGATCGGGCTGACGTTGATCCGCCGCGAGTACCCGACGGCGATCGGTCCGATCGACATCGTCTGCCGCGATCCCGACGGGCACTTCGTGGCGATCGAGGTCAAGCGCCGCGGCGACATCGACGGTGTCGAGCAGCTGGCGCGGTACATCGAGCGGCTGCGCCTGGACTCGTCGCTCGGCAACGTGCGCGGCGTGTTCGTCGCCCAGGTCGTCAAACCACAGGCGCGGGTGCTCGCCGAGGCCCGGGGGTTCCGGGTCGTCGAGGTGAACTACGACGAGCTGCGCGGCATGCGGCCCGACGACCTCACGCTGTTCTGAGGCCGAGGCGGCGTACAGGTTCACCGAGCTCACGCCCGAGTTTCGATCCTGCCAGTACTGTCGATGCGTGGACCGGATCACGGGCGTCGTGCAGCACTACGACTGGGGTGACCTCAACGCGATCCCGGCCCTCCTCGGCCTGCCGTCGGACGGGCAGCCGTGGGCGGAGCTGTGGTTCGGTACGCACCCGGCCGGGCCGACCACGACCGCGGCGGACGGACAGCCACTGCGCACCATCAGCGGTGAGCTCCCCTACCTCCTGAAGGTCCTCGCTGCGGCCGAGCCGCTGTCGTTGCAGACCCATCCCACGGCAGCACAGGCCGAGACGGGGTTCGCGCGCGAGAACCAGGCGGGCATCGCGCCGGACGCGCCGGACCGGATCTACCGCGACGTGGCCGCGAAGCCGGAGCTGCTGTGCGCGCTCACCCCGTTCGAGGCGCTCTGCGGCTTCCGTCCGTTCCACGAGTCGATCGCCTGGTTCGAGTCGATGGGTTGGACCGAGCTCGCCACGCACCTGCGCGCGGGACCGCGGGAGTACATGCACTGGGCGCTGGCCGGCGGGCCGCACCGTCTGCCGGACGGCGCACCGGCGTGGGTGCAGCGCATCGCTGGGCGCTACCCGGGCGACGGTGGCGTCCTCGTCGCGCTGCTGCTCAACCGGATCATGCTCCAACCCGGCGAGGCGATCTTCCTCGAAGCCGGCAACCTCCACGCGTACCTGCTCGGCACGGCCGTGGAGATCATGGCCAGCAGCGACAACGTGATCCGCGGCGGGTTGACGAGCAAGCACGTCGACGTCGACGAGCTGCTCGCCGTGGTCGATCTCACGCCGCTGCCCGACCCCGTCGTGCACCCGTCCGAGGTCACTTCCGGACGATGGCGCTACGACACCCCGGACACGCCGTTCCGGCTGTGGCGTTGGGAGCTCGAGGTTCCCGTCACCCACGTCGCCACCGGTCGCGAGGTGTTGCTGTGCACCGCCGGCGACGCCGCCACGCTGCAGCGCGGCGACGCCGTCTACCTCGGTCCCGGCGAGCGCATCGACCTCGGCGGCCCGGCAACCATCTTCCGCGTGGAGGAACGCTGAGCCCGACCCGCGCGGGGGCGGGGTCGGGTGCGCTCAGAGCCGGATGACGGCGTCCAGCGCGAGGTCGAGCAGCCGGTCCCTGGCGCTCTGCTGCTTCTCCCAGTCGCGGTGGTCCCACTCGTTGGCGCTGACGTCGTCACCGGCGTAGAGCAGCTGGCCGTACACGATGCCGCGGAACGCGGCGGCGGCGAACATCGCCGAGGCCTCCATGTCCACCGCGATGCAGCCCTGCTCGCGCCGGCGAGCCACCTTCGCCCTCGTCTCGCGGAAGAAGGCGTCCGTCGTCCACGTCAGGCCGTGCTCGTGGGGCACGCCGGCGTCGGCCAGCACGGCGTCGATCGCCGCGAGCGCCCGCGGGTGCGGGAAGACGGCGGCGTCGGGCGGCGCGTAGTGGTAGCTCGTCCCCTCGTCGCGCACGGCGCCGGTGGGCACCAGGACGTGCCCCAGATCGAAGCCGGGACGGACGATGCCCGCACCGCCGCAGCCGATCACCGACGTCGCGCCGAGTGCGATGAGCACCTCGAGCGACGACACCGCGGCCGGCGCGCCGACGCCGGGGCTGACGAGCGCGACATCGTGGCCG
>JAODBQ010000125.1 GCA_025464045.1 Ilumatobacteraceae bacterium | reverse complement strand
TTCGAGGTGGCCGTGCTCGGCGTGCCCGACACGATGATGGGCGAGAAGGTCGGCGCGGTGATCGTGCTGCGCCCGGGAGCGCACGCCGATGCAGCCGAGATCCGTCAGTTCGCGAAGGACCGCATCGCCGACTTCAAGGCGCCACAGTTCATCTCCTTCCGCGACGACCCGCTGCCGCGCAACCCCGGCGGCAAGGTCCTCAAGCCGGTGCTGCGCAAGGACACCGTGTGGGGCGATCAGCTCCGCTGACCCGCCTCACCGCATCTGCAGCTGCGGTGTGGGTCGCGACGTGCGGTGTGCGCTGACCGGATCGTTCAGCCGGGCTGGCGCAGCTCGCGGCGGAGGATCTTGCCGGTGACGGTCTTCGGCAGCTCCTCGACCAGCTCGACCGAGCGCGGGTACTTGTAGGCCGACATCCGCTCCTTGCAGAACGCGATGAGGTCGGCTTCGGTGGCGCTCTCGCCCGGGCGCAGGCTGACGAACGCCTTGACGGTCTCGCCCCGGTACTCGTCGGGGATGCCGATCACCGCCGCCTCCCGCACGGCCGGGTGCTGGTAGAGGACGTCCTCGACCTCGCGCGGCCAGACCTTGTAGCCGGACGCGATGATCATGTCCTTCTTGCGGTCGACGACGTAGTACCAGCCGTCGGCATCCATGAACCCGACGTCGCCCGTGTGCAGCTCGCCGCCGGGCAGCGCGTGGGCGGTCTCCTCCGGCTTGTTCCAGTAGCCGGCGACGATCTGCGGCCCGGCGGTGACGAACTCGCCGATCTCGCCGGGCGCGACGTCGTTGCCGTCGTCGTCGACGACCCGCACCACCGTGTTGAACACCGGCACACCTACCGACAGCGCGCCGGACGTCGGATCGACCGGTGCACGCTCGCCCATCGGCACGCCGTGCGACGGCGACGTGGTCTCGGTCAGCCCGTAGATGTTGTGGATGTACGGGCCGATCTCGCGCTCGAACCGTTCGACGACGGAGGGCGCGATCGGCGCGCCGCCGCTGTACACCTTCGTCAGCGACGTCAGATCGCGTTCCGCGCAGGACGGATCGTTCATCAACGCGATGAAGACGGTGATCGCCCCGACGGTGAACGTCGGCCGGTAGCGCTCGATCGCGTCGAGCACGGTGACGGGATCGAACCGGTACGCGAGCACGACGGGCATCGGCACCAGCAACGCCACCGCGAGGTGGGCGATCAGCCCGGTGATGTGGAACAGCGGGGCGACGCCGAGCACGACGTCGTCGGGCGTCAACGACATCCACCGCCGGTACACGGCGGCGTTGAAGACGACGTTCTGATGGGTGTTCATCGCACCCTTCGGCGGGCCGGTCGTGCCGGACGTGTACGCGAGGAACGCGACGTCGCTCGGACCGAGGTCCGGTCGATCGACGCGCTCGCCGTCGTGGGCGGCGACCAGCTCGACGAAGTCGGTCGTCGCGTCGAACGTCTGGCGTTGCGACACCTTCAGCAGCGGCGGGATGTCCACGGCATAGTCGAGCTCGCTCGTGGTGATCACGAGCCGCACGTCGGTGTCGGCGATGACGTTCTTGGCGACCTCGCCGTACAGCGATTGCAAGGTGACCAGGACCGTCGCACCCGAGTCCTGGAGGACGTAGGTGAGCTCGCGCTCCTTGTTCATCGGGTTGATCGTGACCACGACGCAGCCGACCTTCCAGGCCGCGATCACGGCGAGGATGAACTGCGGCATGTTCTGCAGATCGATCGCCACCCGGTCGCCCGGACGGAGGCCGCCGGCGACCATCCCCGCCGCCAGCGCGTCCGCGGCACGATCGGCCTCGCCCACGGTGATCGTCCGCCCGAAGTAGTGGATGAGCGGCCGATCGGCGCCGCCCGCGACCGCGGCCTCGAACATCTCGAGGCCGGACGCGAACGGGATGTCGATGTCGGCCGGCATGCCCGGCAGGTAGCGGGCGAGCCAGGGCCGATCTGCGTAGCCGCTCATTTGATGACGACGGGGTTCACTGGCGAACCGGTGGCCTGCACGACCTTCAACGGCGCGGCGACGTACAGGAACGTGTACTGGCCGTCCGCAGCGCAATCGGCGGCGAGGTCGTCGAGCCAGGCGATCTCGGTCAGCGTCACGCCGAGGTTGCGCATCAGCGCGTTGTGCAGCGGCAGGGTCACGCCGGACACGGGATCCGTGGTGACCTCATTGGCGATCGTGTCGGTGACGAGGTTGGGGATCTCCATGTCGTGGAACCACTGCACGAGCGCGGGGCTGTAGGTGAGGCCCGGCTCGACGAAGTTGCCGTAGAACTCCTCGCGGCTCACCTTGTAGAACTTGGCGATCCAGCCCGTGCGGATGATCAGGATGTCGCGAGGTTGGATCTCGACGCCCTGTGCCTTGGCACACGCCTGCAGATCGTCATGGGTGAACGTCTCGGCGACGTCGAGGCACTCCTTGTTGCGGAAGCGGGCCATGTCGAGCAGGATCCCCCGGCCGACCACACCCTTCTCGGCGATCGCGCAGACGCTGGCCTTGGCGAGCCCGCCGATCGTCGTCTTGGCGTCGTAGCCGTTCCAGATCTGATCGTCGTACCAGACGTGCCCGAGCGCGTCGTACTGGGTGCTGCCCTGCAGGAAGCAGGTCATGTAGTCGTCGGCGTAGTGGGCACCGCCCGCGAACTGCGGGCCCTTGCCGGCCAGGTAGTGGCCCTCGTCGATCACCGTCGTGCGCACCGCACCGCTGCGGCCCGGCCAGACCGGGTCACCGGCGGGATTGGCCATCTTCACCTGCAGCGTGAACGTCTTGCCGGACTTGATCGATCCCGCGGCCGCGACGACGACCTCCGGGGTCAGGTAGTTGAGGCTGCCGACCTCGTCCTCCGGGCCCCACTTGCCCCAGTTCCGGGGCGCGTCCCTGAGCAGGTCGCCAACACTGATCTGATCGTCCATCGTGCTCTCCTTCAGCTGAGGTGTGATGATGCTGATCGAGGAGCGGCGGGGGGAACCGCTGTCGGATGCTTAGAACAGGTCCCAGAACGATTCGCGGGCACGCATCTGCTCCGCGGTCTCGTGCAGGATCACACGGCCGGAACGCATCACGTAGACGCGGTCGACGATGCGCAGTGCCTGGCCGACGTTCTGCTCGAGGAGCAGGACGGAGAGGCCTTCTGAATCGGCGAGCTTGCGAACGGTGTCGAAGATCTGCTGCACGACGGCGGGCGCGAGGCCGAGCGACGGCTCGTCCAGCATCAGCAGGCGTGGGCTCGCCATCAGCGCGAGCCCGAGGCTGACCATCCGCTGCTGCCCGCCCGACATCGTGCCGGCGAGCTGACCTGACCGCTCGGCGAGGATCGGGAACAGCTCGAGCACGAGCTTCATCCGCTGCGCCCGGCGGTTCGCGTCCGGATCGTTGGCACCACCGAGCAGCAGGTTGTCCTGCACGGTGAGATCGGCGAACACGAACCGCTCCGACGGGATCATCGCCATCCCGGCGCGCACGTTGGCGCGGGAGCTGGCCTTGGTGGTGTCCTTGCCGTCGAAGAAGATCTTGCCGCCGAGCGTCGGGTTGATCCCGAGGATCGTGCGGATCGTGGTGCTCTTGCCGCTGCCGTTGTGGCCGAAGATCCCGACGATCTCACCCGGCTTGACGTCGAAGTCGACGTCGAACACGACCTGCTTGCGCCCGTAACCACACCTCAGGTGTTGGACGCTGAGCATCGGGGTGACGCCACCGCTGGCATCCGTGAGCGAACTCTCATGCAGTGCCAAAGTACGCCTCCGCGAGTCTCGGTGTGTTGGTCAGTTCGGCGATCGTGCCCTGCGCGGTGATCCGCCCGAGCTCCATGAAGTAGGTGTGGTCGGCGAGCCGCCCGACGACGTGCAGGTTGTGCTCGACGACGCACACCGTGCGACCTTGGTCGCGCACCTCCTCGATCAGCCCGAGCATCGTGTCCACCCACTTCGTGTCGATGCCCGAGGCCGGCTCGTCGAGGAGCAGCACCTCGGCCTCGGTGGCCATCACCCGGGCCAGCGAGACGAGCTTCGACTGGCCGTACGACAGCGCGCCGGCCGGCACGTCGGCGAAGTCCTTCATCCCCACGAAGCCCAGCCAGCCGAGTGCCTTCTCGCGGGTCTCCCTCTCGCCGGCCACGACCTTGCGATGGTTGAACATCAGCGTGCCCATGTTCTCGCCGGGCTGCTGCTGCACCGCCATCATCACGTTCTGCAGGCACGAGATCCGATTGATCAACCGAACGTCTTGGAACGAACGAACGAGACCGCGGCGGGCGACCTTGTCCGGGCTCATCCCGATCAGCTCCGTGCCGTTCAGCAGCACCGATCCCGAGTCCGGTTGGATGGCCCCGGTGAGGAGGTTGAAGACCGTGGTCTTGCCGGCACCGTTGGGTCCGACGAGTGCCGTGATCGTGCCCCGACGGAGCTCGATCGTCAGGTCGTCGGCGGCGATGATCCCACCGAAGCGCTTGCTCACCCCGCTCGTCTCGAGCACGATCGGTGCAGAGTGCCAACGGTCGTCGCGCAACGACTCGCCGCGCACGGTGTCGCTGTGCAGCGCGTCGTCCTGCTCGTTGATCTTGATCGACGTCGGGACCCAGTCCTCGCCCATCTCGATGCGCTTGCCGCGACCGCGCTCGCCGCGGATCCATCGCCACAGCGAGAAGCCCTCCGGCAAGGCGCCCTGCGGGCGGACCCGCATCAGCACGACCAGCGCGAGCCCGTAGATGACGAGCTGCAGCAGGCTCGCCTTGCTCGCCTCGATCTTCACCACCCGGCGCAGCACCGGCTCGAGCAGCACGACGACCGCCGCACCGAGGATGCTGCCACTGAGGTTGGCCATGCCGCCGAAGATGACGATCGCGAACACCGTCAGCGAGAACGAGAATCCGAAGACGCCCGGCGTCGCGAGGGACAGCCACGCCGCGAGCAGGCCACCGGCGAAGCCGGCGAGGCCCGAAGCGATGCCGAAGACGGACACCTTGTAGGCGAAGACGTTCTTGCCGAGCGCCTGCGTGGCCACCGGGTCCTCGCGGATGCCCTTGAGCACGCGACCCGTCGGTGACTCACCGATGCGGCGGCAGATGAAGTACACGAGCAGCATCGCGGCCAGCGCCGGGACCAACCAGTCCTTCGGGTGCTGCAGCTTGTAGCCGAACAGGTCTGCCGTGGGCAGGTTGATCAGGCCGGCGGAGCTGCCGAGCGACGGGATCGCGACGATCAGCCCGATGATCACCGACGACACCGCGAGCGTCAGCAGGATGAGGTACTCGACGCTCAACTTCAAGGCCGGCAGCGCCACGACGCTGCCGATCACGAACGCGAAGATGACCCCGAAGGCCGTCCCGAGCAGGAAGTTCCAGTGGTGGTTGAGCGCCATGTAGGCCATGGCGTAGCCGCCGACGGCGCCGAACGACGCGTGCGCCACCGACACCTGACCGGCGTAGCCGAGGAGCAGGTTCAGCGACAACGCCAACGTCGCGTAGAGCAGGATCTGATCGATGTAGTTGAACCACAGTTCCATGTCAGACCGTTTCGCTCGCGGATAGGAAGACGTCGTGGGTGGGCGGCGGTGGCGCGGCCGAAGGTCTCGCCGGACGGCGGAACTTCGACATCAACGCGCTGCCGCGGATGGCCGTGTAGGCGAGGTAGCCGACGAGCACGACGAACACCGCGGTCTGGGTGAACCTGGCCGACAACCAGATCGACGAGTACTGCTCGATCAGCGCGACGAAGATGCCGATCACGAACACGCGGACCGGCGATCGCACCGTTCCGGCGAGGAACGCCACGAGGAAGGCGTAGATCACCGGGGTGAAGCCCATGCCCGGATCGACGGTGTACTTCAGCCCGTACCAGATCGCCGAGACCCCGGCGCACACCGTGCCCAGCACGAAGCAGATCACGTACGTCAGGTCGGCGTTGATCCCGATCGTCTTGGCGAGATCGGGGTTGACCCTGGTCGCCTTGATCCGCCGGCCGAGCGCGGTGTACCGCAGCATCAGTGCCAGCAGCACGACGATGACGACGCCGCTCGCGGCCTGCCACACGTCGAAGTTGAGGAAGACGGTGTCCCAGAAGTGGTACGCCTTCTTCTTCGGCCCGTAGTACGCCTGGGTGTTCGAGCCCCAGAACAACCGGACGAGGTTCTCGCCGGCGATCCCGAGGCCCAGTGCTGCCACGAACACGGCGAGCAGCGCCGTCGCGCCGGCGTTCTTCGCGAGTGGTCGGTAGACGACGCGTTCGATGCCGCCGCCGATCGCCGCGGCCAGCGCGACGCCGAGCACCGCGGAGAGCCAGAACCCCCAGTGGACGCGGAACGTGAACGTGAACGCGAAGTACACGGCGAGGACGTAGGTCAGCCCGTAGGCGAAGTGGAACCGCCCGGTGACGCCGAGGATCAGCGCGAACCCGGCCCCGAGGAGCCCGTACGTACAGCCCCGGAAGAAGCCGTCGACGGTGAGTTGTCGGATGGTCTGTGCACTGACGGCGAGCATGACGAGCAGGGAATCCCTTCGATCGACCGGGAGGGGGAGCCAGAGCGCCCGGGACCACGCAGCGGCGTGGTCCCGGGAGCCCGGGTGGACTCAGGCCTTCTTGTAGCCCGCGCCGCCGATGTCGAAGAACGCCTTCGGCGTGACCTTGCCGCCCTTGTACTCGAACACGCCCATCGAGCGCTTGAGCACGGAGTGCGTCTTCGGATCGAGGGCGAAGGTGCCGACGGTCGAGGCGTCGCCGCCGTAGACGCTGACCACGGTCAGGTCGCTCTCCAGCGCCTTCTCGAGCGCGTCGCCGTCCTTCGGGTCGCCGCCCGACTTGATGACTCGGCGGATGAGCTCCCACATCACGAACGCGTCCTCGTAGAAGTTGGCCGCGTAGAAGTCCGGCTCGTCGCCGCCGTACGCCTTCTTGAACTCGTCGACGAAGACCTTGCCGAGCGGGCTGGGGGCGCTCGCCGGGTCGAAGTAGTCGTAGGCGAAGGTGTAGCCGTCGGAGTCGTACGTGCCCTTCGAGGCGTTGAGCCCGTCCGGGGTGAACTCGAACCCGATGCGGATGCTCTTCAGGTCGGCGGTGGACGCCTGGTTGGCGAACGAGCCAGGGTCCTGGCCGTAGTTGCTGACGAGCAGGATGTCGGGCTCGTTGGCCTTGATCTTCGGCAGCACCTGCGAGAAGTCCTGGTTGCCGACGGTGACGAGCTCGTACAGCCCGTTGTGGGTGTAACCGCCGGCGGTGATCTTGGCGAGGATGTCGGCCTTGACCTGACTGTTGTACGGCTCGCCGATGTCCCAGCCGACGAGACCGACGGTCTTCGCCGCCGGACTCGTCTCCTTCAGGTACTTGAACAGACCGGGCAGCGGGTCGTTCGGCGTGATCGCCCGCGTGCCCCAGAAGTAGGGCTGGCCCTGACCGAAGATGCTCGTCCCACCGCCGCCGTCGAGGGTGAAGATCTTGTTGTCGGCGGTGCCCTTGAGCATTGCGCCGAGGTCGTCCGCATACGAGGCGAACTTGATGTGGACGCCCTTCGACGCGAGCTCGGTGATCGCCGCCTGGCCGGCAGCCGCGTCCCCCGACTTGTGGTCGAGGTAGATGTAGTTGAACTTCGGACCGCCGGCGGCCTCGATGTGCTTGGCCGCGAGGTCGAGACCACGCGTCATCGTCTTGCCGTAGAACGACCCGGTGCCGGTGAGCGCCAGCACGGCGCCCATGTCGATCGTCAGGCCCTTGCCGGAGCTCGCCGAATCGATCGACAACATCTTGTTGATCGCCGTGCCGACATCGCCGGTGCCCCCGCCTCCGCCGGTGCCGGCAGTCGTGGTGGCCGTGCTGCCGCCCGATCCTGCGGTGGTCGTCGCGGTGCTGCCCGCAGCAGTCGTCGTCGCCGCGCCGGCAGTCGTGGTGGCAGGCGCCGCCGTGCTCGACGTCGTCTTCTTGTCACTTCCGCACGCGGCCAGGAAGGCCG
>JAODBQ010000106.1 GCA_025464045.1 Ilumatobacteraceae bacterium | reverse complement strand
GTAGCCGCCGGGTCGGCGCCCTCGGGGCCCGGTTCGGGCCGGGCGCACGCGCCCGGCCAGGCGCTGATCGCCGGTTGACGAGACGTCTGTTCCGCTTGCGCACGGGGCGAGACGGCAACTAGGAAGACCGGATGCTGATGGTTCGGTGCGTCGGCGAGCTGCAGCGCGTCGTGCGAACCCATCGCTCCGCCGGCGCCACCGTCGGCCTGGTGCCCACCATGGGGTTCCTGCACGAGGGGCACCTCTCCTTGATCAGGCAGGCCAACTGCGAGTGCGATGTCGTCGTCGTGTCGATCTTCGTCAACCCGACGCAGTTCAGCGATCCGAACGACCTCGAGGCCTACCCTCGCGACGAGGCACGAGACGTCGAGCTGGCGTCGAGCGCCGGCGCGCACATCGTCTTCGCACCCGACCCCGGCGAGGTGTATCCGGAGGGGTTCTGCACGACGGTGCGGATCCACGGCCCGATCACGGAATCGCTCGAAGGCGCCGTGCGCGGCCCGGCGCACTTCTGGGGCGTGGCCACCGTCGTCGCCAAGCTGTTCTCGATGGCTCAGCCCGACGTCGCCTACTTCGGCCAGAAGGACGCCCAGCAGTGCGTCGTCGTGCGGCGACTCGTGGCCGACCTCGACCTGCCGGTGCGCATCGAGATCTGCCCGACCATCCGCGAGCCGGACGGTCTGGCGATGTCGAGCCGCAACGTACGGCTCGGACGCGACGAACGGGAACGAGCGCTCGCCCTGCGGGCCGGTCTCGCGGCCGTCGAGTCGGCCGTCGAGGCCGGAGAGCGGGCCGTCGACGAACTGGAGCGGGTCGGCCGCGCGGCCTTCGTGCCGTTCGGCGTCGAGCCCGAGTACTTCGCCGGCGTCGACCCGATGACGTTGCACCCGTTGAGCACGATCGAGCGGTCGGCGCTGTTCGTCACGGCTGCGCCGGTCGGGCCCGTCCGGCTGCTCGACAACGTCGTCGTGGCAGTCGCCGCGGGCCGCTGATGTCCAGCCCGCCTCGCGCCGCGGAGGAGTCGGCGGTCCAGCCGGTCCGCCTCCCCGACCTGGCGGCGTGGGCCGCCGACGGCAAGCGCCTGGTGATGATCACCGCCTACGACTTCCCGTCGGCGCAGATCGTCGACGCGGCGGGCGTCGACATGGTGCTCGTCGGCGACAGCGCCGCCAACGTCGTCCTCGGCTACCCCTCGACGGTCGCGGTGTCGATCGACGAGATGCTCGTGCTGGTGCGTGCCGTGCGACGTGGGACGCGGCGGCCGCTGCTCATCGCCGACCTGCCGTTCGGTTCGTACGAGGTGAGCGACGAGGACGCGGTGCGCACGGCCGTTCGCTTCGTCAAGGAGGGTGGCGCCGACGCGGTGAAGCTCGAACGTGGCGGCACCTCGGTCGCTCGGGCCGCGGCGATCGTCGCCGCCGGGATCCCGGTGGTCGGCCACGTCGGCCTGACGCCCCAGACCGCCGTCGTGCTCGGGGGCTATCGGGCCCAGGGCCGCAACACCGACGCGGCGCTGCAGATCACGCGCGACGCGCTCGCGCTGGAGGCCGCCGGCTGCTTCTGCGTCGTCGTCGAGGCCGTGCCCGCTGCCGTCGCTGCGCACGTCGCATCACTGCTGGCCGTTCCCGTCGTCGGCATCGGTGCGGGTCGCGACGTCGGTGGACAGGTGCTCGTCCTGCACGACATGCTCGGCGTCACGCCGGGCACACCGCCGCGGTTCGTGCGCCGTTATGCCGAGCTCCGCTCGACGATGACCGCCGCCGTACGCCAGTACGCGAGCGACGTGCGCGACGGCTCCTTCCCCACCGACGCGCACACGTACCCGATCGCTGCGGAGCAGCTCGCCGCCTACCTCGACGTCGCTCCCAGCCCGGCCACCTGAGCCGGCGCCGGCAGGTACTACTCGTTCGGCGGGGGGGCTGAAGCCGGTGCAGGCGCCGCACCCGCCGATCCTGGTGGGCGGCGACTCCGAGCCCGCGCTGCGCCGGGTCGCCCGCCTCGGCGACGGCTGGTTCCCGTGGAACCGCACGCCGGCCGAGATGCGCGCGGGCCCCGTCCGACTCGACGAGCTCCTCGCCGCCGAAGGCCGCACCCGCGCGGACGTCAAGGTCCAGGCCGGCTGCGTGCACTCCGGCACCCTCGACGAGCTGCGCGACATGACCGACGCGCTCGCCGCCGAGGGCGTCGACGAGGTCGTCGTCGCCCCGCACATCCGTCCACGCGAGGTGCTCGATCGGCTCGCCGAGCTCCCGGCCGCCCTCGGCCTCACACCCCCTGACACCGCCGCGGAGTCGCATCCGAGAGGTCGCCGCCGAGAGGTCGCCGCCGAGCCGTCGTTCACGCCGGAGTCCGAGTCGTTCCGTGCGGCCCGAGTCGCCACGTCGGGAGAACCCCACCCAGCGACTCGCGCCCCATCGTCCGACTCGGACACCGACGTTGCGACTCGGACACCGACATTGCGACTCGGACAGGCCGCGGCGGCGCGGCAGGCAGCGCCGCCCGGGCTCGATCCCAGGTGGGCGCGGGGTGGGCCGGATGTGGCTCACAGCGCGCCCGTGCTGGGGTGTCGGGCGAGGTGGGCGCGGGGTGGGCCGGATGTGGCTCACAGCGCGCCCATGCTGGGGGGTGTCGGGCTGATGACGGCTGCGGCGGATCGGCCGTCGCTCCGTCCGGGCACCGGGTCGCTCGCGGATGTCAGAGTTG
>JAODBQ010000087.1 GCA_025464045.1 Ilumatobacteraceae bacterium | reverse complement strand
GGCCGTCTTCACGAACGTCGCGATCACCACCCCGCCGACGGCGAACCCCGACAGCTACTCGGTGAACGAGGACACCACGCTCACCGTCGCCGCCTCCGGCGTGCTGGCCAACGACACCGATCCCGAGAACGACGCGCTGACCGCGGTCCTCGTCAGCGGCGCGACAGGTCTGACGCTCAACGCGAACGGCTCCTTCACGTACCTGCCACCGGCCAGCTTCGCCGGGACCGCATCGTTCACCTACAAGGCCAACGACGGTGCCTTCGACTCCGGCCCCATCACGGTCACCCTCGTCGTCAACCCGGCCAACGAGCGGCCGAGCTTCATCAAGGGAGCGAACCAGAGCATCGTCCAGGCCCCGGCGGCGCAGGCGGTTCCCGGATGGGCGACCGCTATCAACCCGGGCGCCGGCGAGTCCGCACAGCTGATCAACTTCATCGTCACCAACACCAGCAACGCGACGTTCAGCGTGCAACCGGCGGTCGACAGCACCGGCGCGCTGACCTACACCCCCGCCGCCGGCGCGACCGGGGTGGTGACGGTGAGCGTCAGCATCCACGACAACGGCGGCACGGCCAATGGCGGCTTCGACACGAGTGCGGTGCAGACGTTCACGATCACGCTCGCAGCCGACACCACGGGTCCCACGGGCGGATCCGTCGACGCCGCCGGGCTGGTGGGCACCGGCGCCCGCTACGCCCCATCGCTGACGCTGAGCCTCAACCTGGTCAAGGGGACCGATCCGAACGGGCTCGCCACCACCGGCGCGCAGCTGAAGCGCGCCACCGCGGCCTTGACGTGGACGGGCGGGGCCGACGGCGCGTGCGACACCTTCGGTGCCTACACGCTGGTGACGGGTGGGACCGATCCGGCGACGCCGACGACCGACACCGTCGCCGATCAGGCGTGCTACAGCTACCAGTACGTGGTCGCCGACACGATCGGCAACTCGAGCACCTGGACGAGCCCGGTCATCAAGGTCGACACCGTTGCGCCGGGCGCGCCGGCGCTCGTCTTCTCGGCGTTCACCAACACCGCCTGGAGCGGGTCCGGCGGGACCGTCTACTACCGCTCGGCCGCCACCTCGGGCTCGTTCACCACGACCGCCACCGTGGTCGATCCGGTCGCGGGGATCGCCGCCTACGGCTTCCCAGCACTCGGCACGACCTGGACCTCGACCCCCGGCGCGACGGGCGTGAACACGTACGCCTGGACGGGCGGACCCGCAGCGCCGGGCACGGCAGCGGTGACCGCGACGAACAACGCCGGACGGACGTCGACGGGCACATCGTTCACGGTCACCGCCGACGGCACGGCGCCGAACGTCGGCACGATCACCTACCTCGACGGCTCGCAGTCCGAGACGTCCGTGAGCGTCAGCTTCACCACCGGCACCGACAGCGCGTCGGGCGTCGGCACTCGTCTCCTGCAGCGGCAGTCGGCGATCCTGACGGGCGTGACGTGCGGGACGTTCGGTGCCTTGGCGACGCTCGCCAACGGCACGAACCCGACGTCACCGTTCGTCGACACGGTCGCGACAGGGCGCTGCTACCGCTATGGCTACGTCACGTCCGACAACGTCGGCAACGTCGGCGCCGCGGCCACCAGCGCGAACGTCGTCAAGGTCTCCAGCTACACCGCCGCGGTCAGCGGCACCGCCGGCCTGCTCAGCTTCTGGCGCCTCGGCGAGAGCACGGTGTCGACCGACACGTTCACCGGGACGGCGGGTGTCACCCTGCAGGCTCGATCCGGTGAGATCGGCGCGACCTGGACGAAGCAGCTCCCACTGTCGACCGCGGACGCGTTGATCACCTCGGCCGGCAGGATCCGCAAGAACGGTTCGTCCGCGTTCGCGGTCTACTCCGCGTCGGGCGTCCCGACCGGTGCCGACTACGCGATCGAGGCCGATGTGTTCGTGGCATCCTCCGTCGTCAACGACCGGATCGGGATCCTCGGCCGAGTCGACCCTGCCATCGCCAACGGGACCTTCTACGCGGCCAGCTACAGCCGGGCATCCCAGACGTGGGTCCTCGCCAAGGTCGTCAACGGTGTCCAGACGATGCTCGCCCAAACTGCGGCGCAAGCGCTCGCCGTCGGCACGACGTACCGGCTGACGCTCGACATGAACGGCACCACGATCCGGCTCCTGGTCAACGGCGCACAGCAGCTGTCCTCCATCGACGCGGCCATCACGACCGCCGGCCGGGGCGGGGTCGTGATGGGCGACGGCGTGAACGCCACTGCGCTCTCCGACACCACCGGGATGCACCTCGACAACTTCAGCATCACCCCGCCGCTGGCCGACAGCGCCGGCACGAACGTCGGCGACTACCGCAACGGACCGACCCTCGGTACCCCGGGGGCGATCGTCGGTGATGCCAGCACGGCGGTGCAGTTCAGCGGGGTCAGCGACTACGCGACCGTCGCCCGGCAGATCTCCGCCGACTTCTCGATCGAGCTGTGGTTCAAGTCGACGACCGGTGGGATCGGGACCGGTGCGCAGTGGTGGCAAGGCGCGGGCCTCGTCGACGCCCAGGTGAGCGGACCACCACTCCGCGGCTTCGGCGTCTCGCTGCGGGCGGACGGCAAGGTCGTGGCAGGCGTCGGCAAAACCGACGTGTCGATCATCTCCGGATCCGGCTACAACGACGGTGGGTGGCACCACGTCGTCTTCACCCGGGAGATGGCGTCGGGTGCGTTGGTGCTCTACGTCGACGGCGTCGCCGTAGGCGCCGCGACCGGCAGCACGGCCGCGCTGACCGATCCGCCGGCGATCAACTTCGGTCGGCTCCAGATCGGTACGAACTCCTTCACCGGCTCCCTCGACGACGTCGCCGTCTACACCACGGTGCTGACGCCGGCGACCGTGATCGCCCACCACGACCTCGGCTGAACCACCGTTCGGAACGTTCGGAACCGCACGTGCCGCTCGCGGGCAGGTGCGATCAACCGCACTGCGCTGCGTCCGCCGATGCCTGGCATGCAGACCTCGAGCCCTTGCTCGCGAGGTTGCTGATGCCGACGACGGCAACAGCGGAGAGGATCCCGATCAACACGATGCGATGAGGATCTCGACGAGGGTGAACCCCTCGTCTCCTCGCTCACCGTCGCGTCGCCAGGGGCCTCGCGCACAGGAGCTCGTTCATCGTTGCCCGATCATCCGATCATCCGCCCCGTGCGATCGCGACGATGCGCGTGCGCGGCGGCCCCGACCCCGTTGTCAGGACCGCACGGCACACGGGAGCCGGCCGGGGGGAGCCGGCTCGGCCTCAGCTGCAGGCGTAGGTCGGGGCTGCGCCCGCGACACCGGCCGTCATGGTCATCGTCCACGACGCTCCGGTCGTCTGCATCCCGATCGCGACCGCCGGCGGTCCCGTCACAGCCGCGGTGTTGAGGGTGACACCTGCCGGCAGGGTCAGTGCTGCCGGGCCGACCGGGTTGGTCGTCGGCGACGTCAGCTGGATCAGCGTGGTCGGATAGGCGTTCGGTGTCACCGACGCGAAGTAGACGACCGTTCCGGCCTTCGCCGCGTCGGCCGACGCCTGGCAAGCAGACGTCGAACCCTTGCTGGTGAGGTTGCTGATGCCGACCACGACAACAGCCGAGAGGATCCCGATCAGCACGATCGCGATGAGGATCTCGACAAGCGTGAAACCCTCGTCTCGCTGCTCGCCGTCGCCTTGGATCCGGAACTTGCGGCACAGGTACTTGTTCATGGTTCCTCGTTCGTTCACGTTGTGCCGCGAGAACGCGACAGGTTTTTCCTGCGGTCGGCCATGAGCGGGCTCATTTGACCTGTCCGAAGATGCTGTACATCGCCGACACCTGGGCGACCGCGACAAATCCGACGATGAGCCCGACGACCAAGATGACCATCGGTTCGAACAGCTCGGTGGCGCGCTTGATCGAGAACGTGACCTCACGCTCGTAGAAGGCCGCGGCCTTGCCGAGCTGGCTGCCGAGCGACCCGGTGCGCTCACCGACCTGGATCATCTGTCGCGCTGCGAGCGGGAAGAGGCCTGATGCAGCCATCGGTTCGTAGACGCCGCTCCCACGCACGATCGTGTTGCGCACGATCACCATCCGCGCTTGGAAGATCGAGTTGTTGGTGCTGTCGGCCGACACACCGATCGCTTCCGGCAGCGGCACGCCGGCGGAGGCGAGCGCGGCCAGCACCCGGCAGAAGCGCTCGAGCGAGATGAGGTGGAACAGCGTGCCGACCATTGGCACGTTCATCGCGATCAGGTCGCGTCGACCCTTGCCGCGAGCACCTCCGGCGACGATGTATCCGATCAGCGCAGCGAGGGCCACGGCACTGAGCAGCGCCGGCCAGTACCCGGTCATGAAGTCGGTGAAGCCGAGCAGCATCCGAGTCGGCAGCGGAAGGTCTGCGCCCAGGCTGCGGTAGAGGCCGGTGAACTTCGGCAGCACGAACACCGACATCACGATCATCGCGGCGATGGCGACGAAGAACACGACGGTCGGGTACGTCATCGCACTCCTGACCTGACGCCGCGCCGCGATGTCGCGCTCGAGGTACGACGCGAGCTGCGCCAGCACGGTGTCGAGCTCGCCGGTGTACTCGGCCGAGACCAACATCGCGCGGTAGTACGCCGGGAACACGGTGGGGTGGGCAGCGACGGCGTCGACGAAGCTCGTCCCGCGCAGGATCGACATCCGGATCTCCCCGACGACCCGCCGCATCGGGCCCGACGAGGTCTCCTGAGCAACCGTCTCGAGCCCGTCGAGCACGGAGATGCCGGCCTCGAGGAACGACGCCAGCTGACGGGAGAACGCCATGATGACATCGGGCTTGACCGTCTTGCCGATGCTGAACATCGGCTTGCGCGCCGACTTGGACTTCTTGCGACGAGGTGCTGCGGACACCCCGTCGATCTCGAAGGTGGCCGAGATCTCCAACGCCGCAATCGCCGCGCGTTCCTCGGGCTCGATCGGCTGTGCACGACGCCGGCGCCACGCGAACCGGGTCGCAGAGGTGGTCTCGGCCGTCAACGAAGAATCGGATCGGGCGCGACGTCAGCGTCGACGGCCGAAAGATTCAGCTCGCAGAAAGGCAGGAGGCTCACAACTGTCTATCGGCCCACGACAGGGCGACTTGAGGTTTCCGCGTTGTTTCCGCTATATGCGACGAATGTCGCCGACGCACTGCGAGGATGTCGAGATGCACGGCGACGAGACATGAGCCGCCGGAGCCGCCGGATCGAAGCCGCCCCGGACGCCGCTCCGCCGGCGCAGGTGACGCCGATGATCTCGGCGAACGCCAGATCACGACTCGGCGACGTGCTCGTCTCCGAGCACGCACTGCTCCCCGAACAGCTCGCTGGCGCGCTCAACCTGCAGATGGCGTCCGGTCGTCAGCTGGGCGCGATCCTCGTCGAGCAGGGGATGCTCGACGCTCGCGCGCTCACCCAGGCGCTTGGCAGACAGCTCGGCCTCCCCACCGTCGACCTGCGCAAGGAACGACCGACCTCGGAAGCGCTCGCGCTCGTCCCCGAGAACGTCGCCCGGCGGTTCCACATCGTGCCCCTGCGCGTCGACGGCGACGTGCTCGACGTGGCTGTCGCGGACGGCTCGAGCGATGCCGTGCGTGCGGCACTCGCCCAGCTCGACGTCAGCGAGGTCAACGTCTACCTCGCACCCCCGGAGGACGTGGCGACGTCGCTGAACACGCACTATCGCGTCCTCACGAACAGCGACGAGGACGTCAAGGAGTTCTGGAAGTCGGTCGTCACCAAGCAGGACATCGACGCGCTGCTCGGGGGCGAGGACGACGCGCCGATCATCCAGCTCGTCAACCGGATCATCACCCAAGCGCTTCGCGACCGCGCTTCGGACATCCACGTCGAGCCGACCGACGGCCGGATCCGCGTCCGGTACCGCATCGACGGTGCGCTGCGCGAGGTGCTCAGCCTGCCCGCGTCGACGGGGCCCGAGCTGGTCAGCCGGATCAAGATCATGGCGGAGATGGACATCGTCGAGCGGCGGCGTTCGCAGGACGGCCAGATGCAGATGACGATCGACGGCAACGGTGTGGACATCCGCGTCGCCACCGGCGCGACCATCTGGGGCGAGACCGCCGTCATGCGACTGCTCGACAAGTCGCGGTCGGTGAAGCAGCTCGGCGAGCTCGGCATGCCCGCCGACACCCTGGAGCGATACCTCACGATCGTGCGCAAGCCCTACGGGATGATCCTGTGCAGCGGGCCGACCGGCTCCGGCAAGACCACCACGCTCTACGCGACGCTGACCGAGGTCAGCCGCAGCGAACTGAACGTGATGACGATCGAGGATCCGGTCGA
>JAODBQ010000034.1 GCA_025464045.1 Ilumatobacteraceae bacterium | reverse complement strand
GACGTCTGGGTGCCGTCCTCGGCGGCCGGCCGGTCCCGCACCTCGAGCGTGATCGCCGACTCGACGAGTGCCTGCTGCTGGGCGATGATCTTGTTCACCGTGTCCTCGGGCAGGCCGAGGTCGGTGTACGCGGAGGGGTCGAGGTCGTAGTCCACGCCGACGAACGCATGGGAGCGGTGCGGCCGGTCCGGCGTCGGCAGCAAGCCGGGCGCTTCGTCGACGACGGGCTCCGGGGCGCCGTCGGGGTTGGACGGCATGTGGCACTCGATGCAGCCGAGCGGGTGGTCGACCGTGGGATCGGTCTGGCCGATCGTGTCCGCGAACCCGGCGACGTAGTCCTGCCACTCGTCGAACGTGGTCTGCAGCACGAGGTCGTGCAACGTGCCGTCCTGGTTGTCGAGCTCGTTGCCGTTGAGCTGGAAGTCGCCGTCGGCGTCACCGCCGTCGTTCTCCGAGAACGGTGACACGCCGTCGCCGTTGAGGTCGAGCTTGACGTTGTGGCAGGCGCCGCAGGCGATCGAGGTGGCGATGGGATCGTCCCAGAACCCGTCGCTGCCCTGGCCGATGTCGTGGACCCGCACGGGCAGTGGGTTGGGGTCGTCGAACAACGGACCGAACACGGTGCCGTAGTCGTCGCGCGTGCCGCCCTGCACGTTCAGCTTGCCCGCGCCGGCGTTCTCGCCGAGCGGCTCGCCCTGGGTGTGGCAGACGGTGCAGCTGACGCCGTCCTGGTTGATCGCCTCGCCACCGCCGCTGACCGCCGCGGCCTTCGCGTTCGTGCTCTGGTCGAGCGGCAGCACCGCGTCGGGGTCGTCGACGAACTCGGCGCCGATCGGGGCGTGGCAGTTGACGCACACCTGTGCGGACGTGTTGTAGATGTCCTGCTGCTGGACACCGAGCTGGCGGGCGAGCTCCTCGTTCTTGGCGAGTGTGACGGGCAGCTGCGCCTCCATGATCGTGCTCGTCTGCGCATGGCCGAGCGCGCTCGTCTTCCACTCGTCGACGATGTCGCTGTGGCAGCCGGCGCAGTCCGACACCGAGGAGATGTTCTGCTTGTCGCTGGCGAGGACAGTGTCGGTGGTGCCGAGCACGTCGACGACGTGGAACGAGAGCGCGAGGAACATCACCACTGTCAACGGCGCGTGGATCGCGCGGAGCAACTTGAGCGCGCGGACGTTGCGCGACTGTCCACCGCCGCGTGGGAAGTCGTGCTCGATCTTCGCCTGCGTCCCGAGCACCTTCGCCCAGGCCGCCTGTTCGTCCGGCGCGAGCGCGGCGGCGTCGGCCTGGATGTCCGCGAGCGGGCGACGCAGCTGCTTGTAGTCGATGACGAGCTGGCGGAAGCTGCGCGACTGCTCCGAGGCGATGCGCGAGATCTGCGCGTCGGCGTTGACCGCCGCCTTGCTGACACCGATCAGGTGGTGGCGGGCGACGCCGGCGAGCGACACGACGATGGCGACACCGAGCAGCACCTTGCCCGAGCTCAGCGTGTCGCGGAACGGCGCGCTCGAGGCGTGCACCCACGCCGCGACGATCGCCAGGATCGGCAGGTAGAGGTGGGCGCGGACCCAGCTCAGCGAGCCGCCGGGAAGGTGCTTCTTGAGGAACGGGATGCGCTTGCGCGCGACGAACGCGATGCCCGGTCCGGCGAAGAACAGGAACGTGAGCACGCCCAGTCCGATGATGAACAGGTTCGTCGCCGTGGCGCCCGCACGCGCTCCCTGCAACCCGAACAACCCGCCGAAGCCGATGCCGATCACCACGATGGACCCGATGATGACGATCAGGTTCCACGTCTTCGACTTGATCTGAAACACCAACGCTCCCGTCGGTCCGTACGCCGCGACGGCGAACGCTACCATCGGCCGCGTGCTCGCCCAGGTCCCACGAATGCTGGCCTTCGACCTCGGTCCGGTGTCGTTCGGACCGACGCCGCTGGCGATCTTGATCACCGGTCTGATCATCGCTCTGGCACTCCTCGTGGTCCTCGTGCTGGGCAGTCAGGTCGGTGGTTCGCTCGTCGACAAGCGGTGGCCGGCGAACCAGCCGCTCACGCCGAGCGAGGTGCTCTGGGGCGAATCCGGCGCGCACGTGAAGAAGACGTTCCCCGGTCTCGATCCGGCGATCGCGCGCGACCTCAGCCAGTACATCTCGACCAAGAAGGTGCCGGCCGGGACGACGCTCGTCGAGGCCGGCGACCTGCCGACCAGGTTCATGCTGTTGAAGTCCGGCTCCGCCGAGGTCGACGGCGGCCCCGCGCTGAAGGCCGGCGATTCGTTGGGCGGCGACAACATCATCAGCCGCACCGCGCACCGATCGACCGTGCGGACCACCGCGCCGACGGAGGTCGTCTCGCTCGGCGCGGAGGACTACCTCGCCGCGCTCGCGCTCGGGATGAGCGACGACGACGACGACTACGTCGTGAACGTGCTCGGCGCGTACTTCGACGACGCCGGAGCACGGGGCGCTGCGGCGGCTGCGCCGGCGTCGGCACCTCCGGCTGCCAGTGCTCCGACGGCGAGGACGGGGTTCGCGCCGCCGGCTGCAGCACCCGCGCCGGCTGCAGCACCCGCGCCACCGGCGTCGGCGACGCATCGGGTCGCGGTTGCCGAGCTGCCGGGCTTCGTGCTCCCGGCCGGCGACGAGCCGACGCGCACGTTGGCGGGCGGCACGTTCGTCGAGCAGTTGGAGTCGTTGCCCGGCTGGGTCCACGTCCGCACGGCGGACGGTTGGCAGGGCTGGGTCGCGGAGCAGGGGTTGGCGCGGCTGTGAGCGACGGGCTGGATCCGCTGCCGCCGTTCCCGTCGACACTGCCGCCGCCCGCGCCGCCCGCGCCGGCCGGTCCCGTGCAGCTGCGGGTGATGGTCGTGTCCGCGATCAGCCGCGATTCGTCGAGCTGCCACGTGCTCGGGCGGCTGGTGGAGGAGATGCTCGCCGAGGAGCCCGGCGTCAGCGTCGACTTCGTCCACCCGAGCGACGTCGGCGTGCCGGTCAACGACGGCAGCGTGCCGGACGACCATCCCGCGGCGATGGCCTGGCAGCAGCGGGTCGCCGAGGCGCACTGCCACATCTGGATCTCGCCGGAGTACCACAGCGGGATGACCGGGGCGATGAAGAACCTCTTCGACTTCCTCGGCAAGGAGCCGATGTCGGGCGACGTCGTCGGTCTCGTCGCGCTCGCCGGCGGTGGCATGGCCGCGCTTAACACACTCAACAACATGTCCGTCGTCGCCCGCTCGCTCGGAGCGTGGGTCGCCCCGGAGCACTGCGCGCTGAGCAGCAACGACGTCAAGGCCGGACTCGGCGAGGGCGACATCCGCCGCCTGCGGGCGATGCTCACCAGCGTCGTCGGCATGGGCCGCCGCGTCTACGCCTGACCGGGCATCTGGTCATGTTGTGGCCGAGCCTCGCCCGGTCCGATCATGACCGGTTGCCGCGTTCGAGGCTGCGGTGATCAGGCGGCGGCGCCGACCTGCATCGAGCGCAGCATGCCTTCGCACGTGCGCACCAGCACCTGCGCGGCGTCGGACAGCTCACGCGTGGAGAGCGGGTTCTCGGCCCGTGAGCGCCAGACGCGGATGCGGTCGTTGAGCATCTCGCGGATCTCGTCGGCCGTCGATCCCTCGGGCAGGCCGAGGCGGACGACGGGGGAGTAGCCCTCGGCGCCGAGGAGTCGTTCGACCGCGTCGACCTCGTCGTCGTGGAACGGGACCGCGCCGGCGCGGATCGCGGCGAACAGCTGGATCTCGGCGAAGACGTGCGCCGTGGAGCGCTGACGCTCGAGCTCGAACAGCAGCTTGTCCGCACCCGTCGGCGGCGGCGAGATGCGCAGCCGCTGCGCCAGCGCCTGCAACGCGGCCTGCGCCTTGAGCACGTCGCGCCGGGCCGCGAACTGGCTCATCAGCACCCGGCGCAGCTCGGCCAGGCCGCTCTGCTCGAACAAGTGCTGGGCAAGGCCCTGGGCATCGTCGACCGTGCCGTCGCGCACCGCGTGCACCGCGCGCCTCACGCCGTACAGGCCGAGGCGACGCAGCAGCGCCTCGCGGTCGGTGGACACGACGTTGGCGACGAGATCGTTGTCGACGAAGCGATCCGCCGACGCCAGCAGCAGCTCCAGCTGGTCCTCGGGGAGGCCCGCGATGCGCGTGATCAAGTTGTACTCGGACTGGCGGAACGTGGAGGCGGCCTGCGCGAGCAGCCCCGCCACCGGCACGACCGTCTGGCACAGCCGGCGCACCTGGGGCGAGCTGCGGTACCGCGCTGCGACCCGGGCCGCGCTGATCAGCGCGTCGTCCTGACCGCCCGCCAGCTCGTCGGCCCGCGAGAGCACACCGATCGCGTTGATCGGGTTCGTCCGTCCGACCTGCAGGTCCTGGAACGACTCCAGGAAGCGGATGTCGGTCGGATGCAGGTGCCGCATCAGGTACACGACCGCATCGGCCTTGCTCTCGTGATCCGACTCGGCGAGCACGAAGCGATGCGTGCGTGCGGACAGGTCGGCGCTGATCGAGGCGATGCCCGGCGTGTCGATGAGCGACAGCTCGGTCAGCGACGACGACGGCCACTCGACCGTGATGTGGTCGATCCTGTCGGCGGGCTGGCCCTGCAGATCGACGTCGATCGCGCCGGACTGGCGGGAGAACGGCGTGGCGACAGCGGTGCCGTCGGCGAGGTGCATCGTCGCGCGGTAGGTGGTGCCGTCCACGTACCAGGTGACGATCTTCGTGCACTCGCTGGCATCGGTGGGCGCGAGCTCCTCGCCCACGAGACCGTTGAGCAGCGTGCTCTTGCCGGCCTTGACCTTGCCGGCGATGGCGACGCGCAACGGCTCGTCGAGCCGGTTCTCGAGCTCGTCGAGCCGGTGCAGCTCGAGCGGATCCGTGTAGAAGGTGCGCGCCAGCCGGAGCAGCGCGCGGACCTGCTCGACGACCGCGTTGGGCGACAGCGAGCCGTCGCCCGGCGAGGCGGCAGCCGTGGCGTACGCCGGCTCCGGAGCCGGCGGGGCCGGGGCGTGCGTCGGCATCGGGGTGGCCGGCGGCGGGGCCAACGTGGCCGGGATCGGCGGTGGCAACGAGGTGCGCGTCGCGTCGACCGACGGTGCGGCCATCGGTGTCGGCGAGGGCCGGTCCTGGGAGACCGGCGGTGGCGAGCTGGTCGGCGGCGCGTGTGCCGGTGCGCCCGCTGGAGCCGGCGGGGCCGGCGCCGCGTGTGCGGAAGCTGCGGAGATGTCATGCGCCGACCGGGGATGTCCCGGTCCCGGCATGACGACCTCGGCGAGAGGTGGCGTGGTCGGGACACCGGTCGGGGCGATCAGCGACAGCGGCACCGGCGCCGTCGACGGGCTCGGCGCGGCCGGGACCACCTCCGCC
>JAODBQ010000026.1 GCA_025464045.1 Ilumatobacteraceae bacterium | reverse complement strand
GTTCGAGTTATACTTCAACGCCCGCGAGATCGGCAACGGCTACAGCGAGCTCAACGATCCGCTCGAGCAGCGCCTGCGCTTCGAGGAGGAGCAGCGCGCCAAGGAAGCCGGCGACGACGAGGCCGCGAGCATGGACGAGGACTACCTGCGCGCTCTCGAGTACGGGTTGCCGCCGACGGGCGGGCTCGGCATCGGCATCGACCGGGTGGCGATGCTGCTCGCCGGCGTGTCGTCGATCAAGGAGATCATCCTGTTCCCCACCCTGCGGCCGGAGGTCTTCGAATGAAGGCCGCGCCGACGATGATCGTCGTCGCGCGACCGGGTACCGCCGCGGCGACCGGCCGGGCGGACCACGGAACCGTTCGGATGGAGGAGTCGAGATGAGTCGTGCATGGGGCGTCGGACTGGCGACGGTGGCAACGGACGGAGCGGTGCTGGACACGTGGTTCCCGCACCTCGGGCTCGGCGCGGCCCCGGACCCGGCACCGATCCTCGGCGGCTGGTCGGCGTCGAACGATCCGCGGGGGCTCGGCGGCGAGCTGGTGCAGATCGACATCGACACCGACGCGCCGCCGGCGTCCGTCGCCGACACGTACCTCCGGCTGCACCTGCTGTCGAACTGCCTGGTGCTGCCGCGCTCGATCAACCTCGACGGCCTGTTCGGGATCCTGCCGAACAACGCGTGGACGAACCTCGGACCGATCCAGCCGGAGCGCGTCGACGAGGTGCGCGCCGCGGTGATGTCGACCGGGCGCCGGCTGGACGTCTCGTCCCTCGACCGGTTCCCGCGGATGACCGACTACGTCACGCCGGCCGGTGTGCGCATCGCCGACGCGAGCCGGGTCCGCCTCGGCGCCCACCTCGCTGCCGGGACGGTCGTGATGCACGAGGGCTTCTGCAACTACAACGCCGGCACGCTCGGGCAAGCGATGATCGAGGGCCGGATCAGTCAAGGTGTCATCGTCGGCGTCGGCACCGATCTCGGCGGTGGCGCGTCGATCATGGGCACGTTGTCGGGTGGGGGCACGGAGCAGGTGACGATCGGCGAGCGCTGCCTGATCGGCGCGAACGCGGGCACCGGGATCAGCCTCGGCGACGAGTGCGTCATCGAAGCCGGCCTCTACGTCACGGCGGGGACGCTGGTGACGCTGCTGCCGAACGGCGAGGTCGTCAAGGGACGTGACCTCAGCGGCCAGGCCGGCCTGCTGTTCCGACGCAACAGCCGCACCGGCGCCGTCGAGGCGCTCCCCCGCTCCGCCAAGTGGCAGGGCCTGAACAGCGCACTGCACGCCCCCGCCTGAACGCTCCAGCCGTTCGGATCACTCGGTCGCTCGGCCTGTTCAGGTCGCTCGGGTCGTTCGGTCGCTCGGCCTGTTCAGGTCGTTCGGCCGTTCCGGTCATCATCCGACCGGGCATCGCTCGGCCGTCCAATGGCCAGTACGGCTCACACGACGCAGCGAATCGTCACGTGGAGATCCGGCGAGCGTCACGGGACGGGACGGGACGGGGCCAGTGGGTCAGGGGTCGAGCGCGAAGCAGCCGTGGATGTGGTCGTTGACCAGACCCGCCGACTGCATCATCGCGTACATCGTCGTCGGTCCGACGAAGCTCCAGCCGCGCTTGCGCAGGTCCTTCGACATCGCCACCGACTCCAGGCTGGTCGGCGGGATCTCGTCGGTGGCCGACAGCCCGGGCGCCCGCGCGCTGCGGAACTGCTCCATGAAGGTGTCGATCGAGCCGAACTCGTCACGCAGCGCGATCGCCCGCTTGGCGTTGTTGATCGCCGACTCGATCTTGCCTCGGTGGCGCACGATCCCCGCGTCGCCGAGCAGTCGCAGCACGTCGCCCTCGTCGAACCCGGCCACGACGTCGATGTCGAACCCGGCGAACCCGGCGCGGAAGTTCTGCCGCTTGCGCAGGATCGTGATCCACGCCAGACCGGCCTGGAACCCCTCGAGGCACAGCTTCTCGTACCACCGGTCGTCGCCGTGCAACGGGCGCCCCCACTCGGTGTCGTGGTACTGGGTGTAGAGCGGGTCGACACCGCACCACCAGCAGCGGGTGATGCCGTCGTCGCCGGTGCGGAGTCGTTCGGACACGAGCGCCATCCTGGCATCACCGGCAGACTGGACGGGTGAGCGACACCGTCCGACTCCCCACCCTCGACGACATCGCCGCGCTGATCCGCGGTCGGCGCACGTACATGCTCGTCGATCGCGAACGCGCCGTGCCGCACGACCTCGTCGCCGAGCTGTGCGAGCTCGCCCAGTGGGCGCCGAACCACAAGCGCACCTGGCCATGGCGGTTCGCGTTGTTCGAGGGCGACGCTCGCGCACGGCTGGGCGAGACGATCGCCGACGCGATGGCGACGGCAGGCGACCCGGAAGCGAAGGTGGTCAAGACGCGCACGAAGTACCTGCGCACACCGGCCACGCTCGTGGTCGGCACCGTGCCTGGCGACTCGCCGCTGCGGACGGCCGAGAACCGCGACGCGGGCGCGGCCGGGATGCAGAACCTGCTGCTCGGTGCGACGGCGGCGGGTCTCGCGACGTACTGGAGCTCGTGCGCCAAGGGTGCCAACGACGTCGTGGCCGAGCTGTGCGGGTTCGCGGCCGGCACGCACGTCCTCGGGCTCGTCTACCTCGGCTGGCCGACCGGCAGTCCTGAGGTTCCCACCCGACCGCCGGCCGCGATCCGCTTCCTCAGCTGAACACGACGGGTGCGGTCACTGCGCCGCCACCACGGCGATCTCCAGCTTCCACGCCGGTCGAGCGAGCGCAGGCACGGTGACGAGCGTGCTCGCGGCGCGATGCCCGCCCAGGGCACGGTCCCGCGCCGCCATGACCCCACCGAGCGAGCCGAGCTCGGCAGCAACGACGTAGGTCGTGAGGCTGACGATGTCGGTCACGGTCATGCCCGCCGCAGCCAGGAGGGCAGCGATGCTGGACCAGACCACCTCGGCCTGCTCGGCGATCGAGTCCGGGACCGAGCCGTCGGGCGCCGTCGGCACGACGCCGCTCGTGTGCAGCAGTCGAGCAGCGCCCTCCGACAGGATGGCATGGGCGTAGTTGGCCGCAGGCGGGGCGATCGTGGCGGGAGTGACCTCGAGGTTCATCGCCGCCATGATGCCAGTGCCGGCACCTGCCGGGAACTGACCGGACCCGGCAGACGACCTTGACTCCGGACTCGACGCCGTCGGCCGACGCCCATCACCTGGAGGTTCCATGTTGCGCACCGCACGACGTACGGCAGGTCTGGCGATCGTCGCCACGTGCGTTGCCGTCCTCGCCGGGGTCGGTGTCGCCGCAGCGCACATCCAGACCGACCCGCCGGCGATCGAGGCGGGCAAGCAGGCGACGCTGGGGTTCATCGTCGAGCACGGCTGTGGCGACGCGAACACCACCGGCCTGGACATCCAGCTGCCCGACGGGGTCACGGACGCGACCGCGGCCGAGGACGGTTGGCAGGTGACGACGGATGGAGGCGCCGTGCGCTTCAGCGGCGGCAACCAGGACGCGCACACATCGGAGACGTTCCACATCACGTTCACCGCTCCGGCCACGCCGGGGATCGCGACCTTCCCGACCGTGCAGCGCTGCGGCGCGACCGAGACCGCCTGGCTCGACGTGCCGGTCGAAGGCCAGCCCGAGCCCGAGCACCCCGCGCCGCAGGTGAAGCTCACCCAGGGGCCGCCGACCTCCGACGACCTGGTGATCGCCCCCGATGACGGGACCGACGCCGGGGCGACCGGCACCAGCGACGCCGGCGGCTCGGCGACGACGGCCAGTTCGACGCCGGCGATCACCGTCGCCCCCGCCGTCACCACCGCACCCGCCACCTCGAACGACGACAGCAACACGGCCGGCATCGTCATCGCGGTGATCTTCGGCGCGGCGGTGCTCCTCGCCATCGCCGGCACGGTCGTGACGCTGCGCAACCGGCGCAAGGGGCAGCCGCCGAGCACGCCACCAGGCACCCCGGGCAACACCGCCTCCTGAGCGAGGCATAGGCTGGCGCGATGACGATCACCGAATCCGGGACGCGCACGATCGACGGCATCGAGCTGACGCCGAAGCCCGTCGGGCTCGAGGGTCCGCCGACCTTCGCGAGCGTCGAGGAGGAGCGCCTGCACCGCAAGCAGAAGCTCGCCGGCGCACTGCGGATCTTCGGGCGGGTCGGCTTCGGCGAGGGCGTCGCCGGGCACATCACCGTGCGCGACCCCGAGTTCCCGGAGTACTTCTGGGTCAACCCGTTCGCGGTGAGCTTCCGCCACGTCAGCGTGTCCGACCTGATCCTCGTCGACCACGAGGGCAGCGTGATCTACGGCAACCGGCCGGTGAACCGGGCAGCGTTCGTGATCCATTCGGCGATCCACCAGGCCCGCCCGGACATCGTCGCCGCGGCGCACAGCCACAGCGTGCACGGCAAGGCGTTCAGCGCGTTGGGGATTCCCCTCGATCCGATCACCCAGGACTCGTGCATCTTCTACAACGACCACCGGGTCGTCACCGAGCAAGGCGGCGCGGTGGTGCTGGAGATCGAGGCGGGCCACGAGATCGCCCGTGCGTTCGGTCCCGGCAAGGCCGCGATCCACCAGAACCACGGCCTGTTCACGGTCGGCGAGACGGTCGACGAGGCCGCGTTCTGGTTCTTGAGCATGGACCGCAGCTGCCAAGCCCAGCTGCTGGCGATGGCCGCCGGCACGCCGAAGCTGATCGACCCGGTGATGGCCGACTACACCCAGAAGCAGACCGGGTTCCCGGGCGCCGGCTGGCTCAGCTTCCAGCCGTTGTGGCAGGAGATCTGCCGCACGGACCCCGACCTGTTCGACTGACACGCGCCGCTCGACTGATCCGGCGCTGACCGCCGAGACGCGCCCGTCCGGCATCGCCCGGTTCGCCGCCGACGCCTCGCCGGAGGCGCTGTTCGCGATCTCCGGGATCGCCCAGTACACGGGCGCGACCGTCGCGGTGAACCTGTTCGACGAGCTACGGCCGGCAACGGTCGCCTGGCTGCGCGTGCTCATCGGGGCGCTCGTCGTGCTCGCCGTGTCGGTGCGCTCGCAGCGCCGTTGGACGTGGCCCGATCTCCGCGCGGCGGCGATCTTCGGCCTGGCCACGGCGTTCATGAACCTGTGCTTCTACCTCGCCATCGATCGGGTCGCGCTGGGCAAGAGCGTGGTGATCGAGTTCATCGGCCCGATCGCCGTCGCCGCGGTGTTCACCCGCACGCGACGCAACTCCGTGGCCCTGCTGCTCGCCGTGGTGGGGGTGATGGTGCTGTCCGGTGTGGAGATCGACAAGGAGCCGCTCGGCCTCGTCTACATCCTGGCCGCGTCGGCGCTGTGGGCCGGCTACATCCTGTTCGGCCGGCGGGTCGCCGATCTCGACCGCGGCATGTCGGGCCTCGGCGTCGGACTGCTGATCGGTGGCGTCGCGCTGACTCCGTTCGGCATCACCGGGAGCGGCGCGGTGTTCACGAGCGGACGGCTCCTCGTGCTGTGCGCCGTCGTCGCGGTGCTCTCGTCGGCGATCGGTTACAGCATCGACCAGTCGGTGCTGCGCCGCATCCCGGTACGGCGCTTCGCGGTGCTGCTCGCCCTGCTCCCGGTGACGGCGATGGTGGTCGGCTTCGTCGCGCTCGCGCAGCGGCCGAGCGTGCTCGACCTCGTCGGCGCGGCGCTCGTCGTCGTCGCCGTGATCGTCCAGGAGCGCGACGAGCTCCCGCCCACGGAGGAGCTGCCCGCCTGAGCCCGCGCCCGCCGTGACGCAAGCACCGATCGTGCTCGCTCGCGAGCAGGACCCGTGCTCGCGTCAGGTGCTCGCGTCGGGCGGGAGTCGGATCGCGGTCAGGCTGACGGGGCGACGATGCCGAGCGAGGCGGCCACCGCCGGACGGCGCAGCTTCCACACGAAACCGTCGTAGAAGATGTGCAGCGCGCCGAGGAACAGCACGACGAACGCGTAGAGCTTCCCGTGCATCGGTTTCGCGGTGAGCTGGATCAAGGCCACGATCACGCCGAGGTACGCGGCGTACAGCGCGGCCCGCCGCCGCGCCGTGCGCGACGCGCGAGCGACGAGTGCGTCGTCGCGGCGGGTGCGCAGGCTGCTGTGCACGATCCCGAAGTACTCGATCGAGTGTGCGGCGACGTACCCGGCGATGCCGGCCAACGGATCGATCATCACCATCACCAGGAGCCCGAGCGTGCCGAGCGTGTAGAGGACCTTCGGCGCGGCCGTCGTCGCGCTGGCGCGTTGCGCGCGCCACCAACGCACGCTGAGCGCAGTGGCCCCCGCGGCCGCCAGCCAGAACAGCGCGGCGGCGGGCGCGTGCAAGGTCGCGAGCGCGCGGATGCCCGTGGCGTTGGTGCGGCCGACGCCGAGCCGGCGGATCAGCCGTTCCAGATCGACGTACGTGGCGATGAACAGCACGGCCGTCGCCAGCCATGCGATGAGCATCGGCTTCTCCAGCCGACCGAGGTCATCGCCGGCCTTGCGCCCGTAGATCCGCATCACGCCGTAGCGCTGCATCAGCGTGTGCTCGGCGTTCCACAGCGCCGCCATCACGCCGACGAGGGTGAGGCTGATGTGCAGCCCGACGACGATCAGCGCAGCGGCGACGAGCGGCGTCCAGCGATAGATCGTCCGGTGCGCCCGGCGCTGCACCGGGTCCGCGTACACCAGCCCGAGCGTGAGCGGCTGGTGGGCGAACGAGATCAGGAAGATCACGCCCACGAGCCAGTGCACCTCGGTCACGTTCGACTCGTTGGCGCGCACGACGACGGCGATCGGCAGCCAGCACCAGCCGAGCAGCACGTCAAGCAGCCGCCCATGGATCCACAGCCGGCGGGGCGGGCAGGCGACGATGGCATCCGGTGCTCTGCCCTGGCTCAGCACGGCCAGGACAGTAGCCGGGCCGGCGACGGCGGCGAACGAGCGCGGATCCGGCGCACCGACGCCGGCGAACACGCGGCAGCCGGAGCGCCCGGCCGCGCCGGCCGTCAGGTCAGATCGGGGGTCGCGTCAGTGGGAGAGGCCGGGGGCGCAGAGGCCTTCGAGGTCCATGATCTGGATGCGGTCGCGGTTCTCGTAGGTCACCTCGTTCTTCGGGTCCTTGCGCAGGTTGAACGTGCGGAACGACATGTCGGTCGTGTCGACCGACAGGATCCGGCCGATCAGCGGCTCGCCGAGGCCCAGGAGCACCTTGATCGTCTCCAGCGCTTGGATGCTGCCGACGATGCCGGGCAGCACGCCGAGCACGCCGGCCTCGGCGCAGCTCGGGGCGAGCTCGGCCGGCGGCGGCTCCGGCACCATGTCACGGTACGTCGGGCCTTCGAGCGGGTGGAACACGCTGACCATCCCCTCGAAGCGGAAGATGCTGCCGTGGACGACGGGGATGCCGAGCTTGACGCTCGCGTCGTTGAGCAGGTAGCGGCTCGGGAAGTTGTCCGCACCGTCGACGATCACGTCGTAGCCGGCGATGATGTCCATGATGTTGCTGGCATCGAGTCGGGTGTCGTAGGTGACGACGTTGACGTCCGGGTTGAGCAGGCTCAGCGTCTTCTTCGCCGAGTCGACCTTGCGGTCACCGATGCGGTCGAGGTTGTGCAGGATCTGGCGTTGCAGGTTGCTCTCGTCGACCTCGTCCATGTCGACGATGCCGATCGTGCCGACGCCGGCGGCCGCCAGGTACAGCGCGCTGGGCGAACCGAGACCGCCGGCACCGAGCATCAGCACCTTGCTCTCCAGCAGCTTCACCTGGCCGGCGACGCCGACCTCGGGCAGCAGCAGGTGGCGCTGGTAGCGGTTGCGCTGGTCCGGGGTGAGCGTGACGGGCGCCTTCCAGGCGCGGCCTTCGTCCTTCCACTTCCCGAAACCGCCTCCCATCGACACGACGTCCGAGTAGCCGAGCTCTTGCAGCGTGCGCGCCGCGAACGCGCTGCGCACGCCGCCGGCGCAGTACACGACGACCGGCGCGGTCTTGTCGAGCAGCCGACCCTCGACCTGCGCCTCGAGGTGGCCGCGGGGGATGTGGACGGCGCCGGGCAGCGCGCCCTGGTCGTACTCGTCGGGCTCGCGCACGTCGAGCACCTGCGCTCCGGCGTTGATGCGCGCCGACGCGTCTGCGGTGTCGACCTCGTGGATCTCCGACTTCGCGGCGGACAGCAGATCACGGAAGGTAGCCATAGCGGAAACGCTACCAACCGGGTCGGGATTCAGTCGCTGCGGGCGACGCGATCGGCACCGGTCGCCACGAGTGCGGGGAGCAGGACGGACAGCTCGCCGAGCAGCACGGCGTCCGCGTACCGATCCATCCCGGTCGGCTCGGCGTTGACGATCACGACGCGGGCCCCTGCCGACTTGGCACGGGGCACGAGGTTGGCTGCGGGGAACACCGACAGCGTCGAGCCGGCGGCGATCAGCACGTCGCACGATTCCGCCGCGGTGAGCGCGGCATCGATCACCTCGGGCACCAGCGACTGGCCGAACGAGATCGTGTCGCTCTTGACGATGCCACCGCAGATCGCGCACGCGGGGTCGTCGTCGCCGGCGCGCACCCGCACGAGCAGATCGTCCATCGAACGCCGGTCTCCACACTCCCAGCACCGCGCCCAGCGCATCGTGCCGTGCACCTCGATCACCTTGTCCGGCGAGTTGCCGGCGCGCTGGTGGAGCTCGTCGATGTTCTGGGTGACGACGGCGACGAGCTTGCCCTGTCGCTCGAGCTCGACGATCGCGAGGTGCCCGGCGTTGGGGCGCGCGTCCCACGCGGGCGAGTGCAGCCGGTTCTGCCACGCGGCGCGCCGGACGTCCGCGTCCGCGAGGTAGTGCTGCAGCGTCGAGGCCTTCTCCATCGCCGGGTTCTTCGTCCACACCCCGTTCGGCCCGCGGAAGTCGGGGATGCCGGAATCGGTGGAGATCCCAGCCCCTGTCAGCACCGTCACGCGCGCCGCGCCGCGCAGCCACTCGTTCGCATCCTCCAGCTCGACGTCGTCCATCCCCCAAGTCTGCCGCTCGGGCCGATCGCGAGGCGCGGTCGCAGCCCTCGATCGCAGGTACGTGTTCGAGGCCGACCGACCGGGTGGGCCGGCCGGGCGCACCCTCACTGGCCGAGCAGCCAGCCATCGGGCGCGGCGAGGCGCTTGGCGGCGACCGGACCCCACGATCCGGGCGCGTAGGCCAGCGGCTTCCGGTCGAGGTCCAGCACCGGCTGGGCGACCTTCCACACGTGGGCGAGGCCGTCCGGCCGGGTGACGAGCGAGCGGTCCCCGTTGACCACGTCGTGCAAGAGCCTGGCGTACGGCGGCAGCGGAGCGGCGCCGCCGATGGAGGTCAGTGGCACCTTCGCCGTGGCGGGGCCGAGCTCGAGTCCGACGCCGGGGACCTTGGCCATCATCCGCAGGTCGATCTCGCCCGTACCGTCGAGCGCGAACCGCACGACGTTGCCGTCCACGGGGAGCCCGCGGAACGGTCCGGCGGGCGGCGAGAGCAGCAGGCTCACCGACTGGTGCGTCTGGTGCATCCGCTTGCCGGTGCGCAGCAGGAACGGCACGCCGCGCCACCGCGCGCTGTCGACCCACAGCTTCGCCGCGACGTACGTCTCGGTGCGCGACTGCGGCGAGACGCCCGCCACCTTGCGGTAACCGTCGTACTGGCCGAGCACGACGTCCGCCGGATCCAGCGGGCGGAACTTGCGCATGATCGACTCCCGCGCCGCCTGCAGGTGCCCCGGTTCGAGGCTGACCGGCGGCTCCATCGCGACCTCGGCCGCAACCTGGAAGAGATGCGTCACGACCATGTCGAGGAAGGCACCGGTGTGGTCGTAGAAGTCGGCACGGTCGGCGATGCCCAACGTCTCCGGGCAATCGATCTGCACGGCGCGCACGCTGTGGCGGTCCCACATCCCCGAGAACAGCCCGTTGGCGAACCGCAGCACGTGCAGGTCCTGCGTCGCCTCCTTGCCGAGGAAATGATCGATCCGGTACACCTGCGACTCGTCGAACACGCCGTGCACCACCTTGTCGAGCGCCCGGAACGCGGCCTGCGACGTGCCGAACGGCTTCTCGTACACGGCACGGGCACCCGCGTTCAGCCCATGGTCGCCGATGCTGACCGTGATCGGGCCAAACGCCTGCGGGGGGATGGCGAGGTAGTGGATCAGCTGCGCGTTCGCGCCGAGGTCGGCGCGCGCCTCGTCGACCGCCGCGAGCAGCGCGCCGTGGCCGCCGCCGGTGAAGTCGCCGCCGGCGAAGCGCAGGCGCTCGCTGAAGCCGGTCCACGTCGCCGCGTCGGGTTCTGGGCCGAACTCCTGCAGGCTCTGGTGGACGTGGGCCACGAAGTGCTCGTGGGCGATCTCGCCGCGACCGCTGCCGATCAACCGCCAGTCCGCGGGCAGCAGGCCGCGCTGGGCGAGCGTGAAGAACGCCGGCAGAACCATCCGTTTGGCGAGATCGCCGGTGGCACCGAACAGGACGAAGATCGCGGCAGGGGGACGGCGGGCGCTCGACTGCTTCACGGACCAGTTGTACACCGCACCGGCCCTGCTGTCGCCCGCGTCAGCTCGTCGCGTGCACGGCCTTGCCGATCGCGCCGAGGCCGTCGAGCAGCGCCTCGCGACCCGCGTCGTCCAGCACCGCGTAGGCCGGACCGACGATGCGATCGGTCAGCGCCTCTGCCTCGGTCAGCTTCGTCCGATCGGCGTCGATGATCGCGTCGGCGTCCTCGGCCTTCCACCCGAAGCCCTCGACCATGTCCGGGCGCTTGATGAAGTGGGCGATGGAATCGGTGAGCCCGAGCGCGCGGACGGCGACGAGGTGCGCGCTGCCGCGGAACTCGCGCAGCACCGCGATCAGCTGCATCGCCCTGCCGGGCAGGTCGTCGGCGAGCGGCATCTGCTTGATGCCGGCGAACAGCGTCAGCGAGCTCGCGTCCGCGGCACCGACGACGGCCTCCGCGGCGGCGACGAAACCCCCCAGCCCGTCGACGTCACCGAGCGTCGTGCGACCGAGGTCGGCGCATGCATCCCAGTACAGGATCGCCGCGTCCGACGGGGCGAGCTTGGTGCCGGCCGTCTCCCACATCTTCGTCAACAGGGCGGGGTTGAAGTAGCCGAACGCGCTGCGCACGACCGCGGCCGACGTGTCGCCGAGCACGCCACCGCGGCCGACGAAGTAGAAGCGGAAGGCGTCGAGGCCGTGCTCCTTGCCCCTCGCGACCGTCTCCGGGCGGAAGTAGAAGGCACCACCGAGATCGGCGATCGGCGGGCAGGCGGCGGCGATGAACTCCTCGAGCGTCATGGGCCGGGACACTAGGCAGCAGGCCTGCGTCGCCAGAAGGTGGAGCGTCGTGCCGGTCGGGGGCGGTGCACGACACGACTGATCGTGCCGATCCGGCTCGCCCGGTGTCGTCAGTGTCGGTGACGCCTCCCCCATGACGACCGCGCGCATCGCGAACCCCTTCCGGGAGGCCCCTGATGATCCTGCAGCTCGAGGTGCCCGTCACCGAACCGACGTTGATGATCGTGCCATGGCACGATCCCGTGGTCGACGCGGTCGGGTTCGACGCCCGCTCGACGTACGTCGAGCTGTTCTGGTTGAACGTGCTCGGACCGACGGCGACGTGGCTGCTGCGGCGTCTCGTCAGCGGGTTCGATCGCTACCCGCTCGGCTACGAGCTCGACCTCGACGACACCGCCCGTGCGCTCGGGCTCGGCTACACGCTCGGTACGAGCAACCCGTTCATCCGGGCGCTCAACCGGTGCGTGCTGTTCGGCGTCGCCCAGCCGTACGACGGCGGACTGGCGGTGCGCCGGCGGGTGCCACCCGTCGCCGCCCGTCACCTGCTGCGGATGCCGGAGAGCCTGCGTGCGACGCATCGTGACTGGATCGCCCGACCTCCGGCGGATCGGGCGGTCCCCGACGGTGAGCGGGCGCGGGTGCTCGCCGGCGCGATGTGCGACGTCGGCGACCAGCCCGACGCAGTGGAACGACAGCTGCTCGCACTCGGCGTCTCACCGCGGGCGGCCGTCGCCTACGCCCGTGCTGCCGGCGCCCGCGAGGACCCGATCGATCCTGACCGCAGCGTCGCCCCCAGCCACGGGGGGCTGGCCGCGGGATGACGATTCAGGCGCTGAAGTTGGTGGCGAGGTCGATCAGCAGACGGGTTCCGAACGCCGTCGCACCCTTGGCGAGCCATCCGTTGTCGGCGTCGCTGTTCATCGGGCCGGCGATGTCGAGGTGGGCCCAGGGGATGTCGCCGACGAACTCGGACAGGAACAGCGCCGCGATGATCGCCCCGCCGTATGGTCCGCCGACGTTCTTCATGTCGGCGACGTTGGAGTCGAGCAGGTTGCGATAGCCCTTCTCCAGTGGCAGCTGCCAGATCGGCTCGTCGGTCGCCTGCGCGGCGGCCTTCACCTTGGCGACGAACCCGTCGTCGTTGGTGAAGACGCCGGCCATCTTCTGTCCGAGGGCGGCGATGCACGCACCGGTGAGCGTGGCGATGTCGACGATGGCGTCGGGCTTGGCCTCGGCCGCGAGCGACAGACCGTCGGCCAGCACGAGCCGGCCCTCGGCGTCGGTGTTGAGGATCTCCGCCGTCTTGCCGTTGCGGAAGCTGAGCACGTCGCCGAGCTTCATCGCGCTGCCCGAGGGCAGGTTGTCCGTGCACATCAGGTAGCCGGTGACGGCGGCCTTGCAGTTCAGCGCGGCGAGCGAGCTGAGCGTGGCGAGCACCGCCGCGGCGCCGCTCATGTCCATCTTCATCATCCCGTGCGACGCGTCGGTGGGCTTGAGGCTGATCCCGCCCGAGTCGTACATCACGCCCTTGCCGACGAGCACGAGGTGCCCGGTCGGCGACTTCGGCGTGTACGTGAGGCGGACCATGCGCGGCGGCTCGACGCTGCCGGCGTTGACCCCGACGATCCCTCCGCACCCCATCGCCTCCAACTGGTCGCGGTTGAAGACCTCGACCTCCAGCCCGCTGGCAGCGGCGATCTGCACGGCCCGATCCGCCATCGCCCGGGCGGTGAGATCGCCGGGCGGCATGTTGGCGAGGTCGCGGGCGAGCGACGTGGCCG
>JAODBQ010000011.1 GCA_025464045.1 Ilumatobacteraceae bacterium | reverse complement strand
GCGACCGGCGAGGTGTTCCAGCACGACGCCAACGCGACGATCATCCCGGGGGCCGGCTGGGGCGTGACGATCACGCTGCGCAGCGGTGCGGGCGGTGAAGGCGTGAGGAACCAGCTCGCTGCGGCGTGCCTCGGCCTGGACTCCACCTGCCCTAGCGGTCAGCTGGCGATCGAGCTCGACGGGACGATCATCTCCCACCCGACCATGAACCAGTCGTCCTACAGCGGCGGCGTGCAGATCTCCGGCAGCTTCACGCAGAGCGAGGCGAAGAACCTCGCCAGGGTGCTCAAGAGCGGCGCGCTGCCCGTGCAGCTCGTCACCCAGACCGTCCAGAACGTGTCGCCGACGCTCGGCAAGGACTCGCTGCGCGCAGCCATCGTCTCCGGCGTGGTCGGCATCGCGCTCGTCCTGCTGTTCATGATCTTCTACTACCGCACGTTGGGCATCGTCGTCGTCGCCGGTGTGGCCGTCTCCGGCGCGTTGATCTGGAGCGTGATCTCGCTGCTGTCGCGCACCTCCGGACTCGCCCTGTCGCTGTCGGGCATC
This sequence comes from Ilumatobacteraceae bacterium, assembly GCA_025464045.1. Taxonomy (GTDB): domain Bacteria; phylum Actinomycetota; class Acidimicrobiia; order Acidimicrobiales; family Ilumatobacteraceae; genus JAODBQ01. The sequence goes on along the minus strand of JAODBQ010000011.1, from coordinate 6,106 downwards.
ACCGGGATCATCGTCTCGGTCGGCGTCACGGTGGACTCCTACGTGGTCTTCTTCGAACGGTTGAAGGACGAGGTGCGTGCCGGGCGCACCATCCGCAACGCGGCGCAGCGTGGCTTCGCGGGGGCCTGGCACACGATCCTCGTCGCCGACCTCGTCTCGTTGATCGGTGCCCTCGTGCTCTGGTACCTGACCGTCGGCTCGGTGCGCAACTTCGCGTTCTTCCTCGGCCTGTCGACGCTGTGCGACCTCGGCGTGGCGTACCTGTTCACCCGCCCGACGGTGCTGCTGCTGGCACGGACGAAGTTCATGGCCAGACGCAAGGTGATGGGCATCGAAGCCGTACAGCCTGGAGGCGTGTGATGAGCACGGACGTCCCGATCAGCGGGTCCGCGCGTGCGACGGCCCCCGGTGGGGGCGGCCCGACCGGGCTGCCGCCACGGCGGGGTGCCGGCGGCCGCCTGTACCACGGCGAGACGTCGATCGACTTCTACGGTCGCCGCTGGTGGAGTCTCGGCGCCTCGATCGTGCTGCGCCGGGTCACGCTCGTCTCGCTCGTCGTGAGCGGCCTGAACCTCGGCATCGACTTCAAGGGAGGGGTGTCCTGGGAGGTTCCGGCGCAGAACTTCACCGTCGATCAGGCTCGCACCGTGCTCGCGGCGAACGGCGTCAACACCAATGGCGCGAAGATCGTCGAGCTCACCTCCACGTCCGGCAAGACGGTGTCGATCCAAGCCGAGGACCAGACGCTGGAGAAGCAGCAGACCGTGCGCCAGGCGCTGGCCAAGGCGGCGGGTGTCGATGAGCAGGCGGTGAGCAGCAGCGCGGTGAGCTCGACGTGGGGGAGCAGCATCACGAAGAAGGCTGTGCGCGCGCTGCTGATCTTCCTGCTGCTCGTCGCGATGTTCATCGCCTGGCGGTTCGAGTGGCGAATGGCTGTCGGCGCGATCGCGGCGATGGTGCACGACGTGCTGATCAGTGTCGGCGTCTACTCGTTGTTGGGGTTCGAGGTCACCCCCGCCACGGTCGTTGCCTTCCTGACGATCTTGGGCTTCTCGCTGTACGACACGATCGTCGTGTTCGACAAGGTGCAGGACAACGAGGCGCGGTTCTCCGCGAACCGCGTCCCGTACGCGGACGTCGTCAACGTGTCGATGAACCAGGTGCTGATGCGCTCGCTGAACACCAGCTTGGCCGCGGTCCTCCCCGTGCTCTCGTTGCTGATCCTCGGCGCGGGGATCATGGGCGCGGTGACGCTGCGCGAGTTCGCGCTGGCGTTGCTCGTCGGTCTGATCACCGGGTCGTACTCCTCGATCTTCGTTGCCACGCCGCTGCTGACGATGCTCAAGGAGCGGATCCCGAAGTACCGCGTGCTGCGTGCATCGCACGCCACCGGCGACGAGCTCGAGCGCCTCGTGCTCGGTGCCGCCCCGACCGGCCGTGACCGTCGTCAGCGCACGCGCGCCGCCGCCCGCACCGGCCCCGGCGCGGGGGGTTCCAGCGACGGGGGTTCCGCGGGGCGGGGGAGTGCCGGCCGTCACGATGAGGACCGGGACCTCTCGATCGACGAGTCCGCGACCGCACTGCTGCCCGCGGGCCCGAAGCCCGTGCTCACCCACCCGCCGCGCCCGCGCAAGAAGAAGCGCCGCGGCACCTGACCTACCGCGCCCGGGCCACGGGTCCGGCGGTGGGGGCATCAGATCCAGGTCGAGTGGCTGATTGGTACCCTCTGATCATGACGGTCACCCGGCACTGGATCACGGATCACATCCGCGACATCGTCGACTACCCCACGCCGAACGTGACCTTCCGCGACATCACCCCGCTGCTCGGCGACGCCGACGCGTTCCACCGTGCCGTGGACGAGCTCGCCGACCGGTTCGTCGATGTCGACACCTCGCGCGTCCTCGGTGTCGAGGCCCGCGGGTTCATCCTCGCCGCGCCCATCGCGTACCGGGCTCACGCCGGGTTCGTGCCCGTGCGCAAGGCCGGCAAGCTGCCGTGGGCCGTCGTGCGCGAGGAGTACTCGCTCGAGTACGGCACCGACAAGCTGGAGATCCACCGCGACGCGATCCGTCCCGGCGAGCGGGTCCTGGTGATCGACGACGTCCTCGCCACCGGCGGGACCGCGGCGGCCACGTGCCGGCTGGTGGAGGAGCTCGGCGGCGTCGTCGTGGGGCTCGGCTTCCTCCTGGAGATCGGCGGACTGGGCGGCCGCGAACGCCTCGGAGAACGCCACATCGAGAGTCTGGCGACCTACTGATGGCTGCCGTCGATCGGGTCCTGCCGTGGCGGCGTCATCAGAACGCCGCGGCGGAGGAGCTCACCCCGCTGCTCAGCGCGTATCGCCGCCGCCACCCCAAGGCGCCGGTGGCGACGATCAACCGCGCCTACGAGACGGCCAAGGAAGCCCATCGCAACCAGCTGCGCAGCAGCGGCGAGAGCTACATCAACCACCCAATGGCGGTGGCGCGGATCGTCGCCGAGATCGGCCTCGACGAGATCTCGGTCGTCGCCGCGCTGCTGCACGACGCAGTGGAGGACACCGAGATCACGATCGCCGACGTCGAAGCCGGCTTCGGCGCCGAGGTCGCCCAGATCGTCGACGGGGTGACCAAGCTGGAGCGGCTGCAGTTCGATTCCAAGGAGGCCCAGCAAGCGGCGACGATGCGCAAGATGCTCGTCGCCATGGCCCGCGACCTGCGCGTGCTGATCATCAAGCTCGCCGACCGGTTGCACAACATGCGCACCTTGGCGGCGATGCCGAGCGAGAAGCAGCGCCGCATCGCCCAGGAGACGATGGACATCTACGCGCCGCTGGCCCATCGCCTCGGCATGCAGGAGGTCAAGCAGCAACTGGAGGATCTCGCGTTCGCCGCGCTGTATCCGAAGCGCTTCGCCGAGCTCGATCACCTCGTCGGCTCGCGCTCGCCCGAGCGGGAGACGTACCTCGCCAAGGCGATCGCCGAGGTGCAGGGCCGACTGCACGAGCTGAACATCGAGGCCGAGGTCACCGGCCGGGGCAAGCACATGTGGAGCATCTACGAGAAGATGGTCCAGAAGGGCAAGGAGTTCGACGAGATCTTCGACCTGATCGCGGTGCGCGTGATCGTCGACTCGATGAAGGACTGCTACGCCGCGCTGGGTTGCATCCACGGTCGCTACAAGCCGGTGGTCGGGCGGTTCAAGGATTACATCGCGATGCCCAAGTTCAACCTCTACCAGAGCCTGCACACGACGGTGATCGGTCCTGGTGGCAAGGTCCTGGAGGTGCAGATCCGCACGCGTGAGATGCACCAGCGCGCCGAGTGGGGCGTGGCTGCGCACTGGGCGTACAAGGACGAGGTGCCGTCGAACGACATCGACTGGCTGAACCGGATCATCGACTGGCAGGCCGATGTCAGCGACCCTGCGGCGTTCATGGAGAACCTGAAGACCGACCTCGAGCAGGACGAGGTCTTCGTGTTCACGCCCAAGGGCCGGGTGATCACCCTGCCGGTCGGTGCGACCACCGTCGACTTCGCCTACGCGGTGCACACCGAGGTCGGCCACTCGTGCATCGGGTCGAAGGTCAACGGCCGACTCGTCCCGCTGCAGCACAAGCTGCGCAGCGGCGACACGTGCGAGATCTTCACGTCGAAGGTCGAGTCGGCCGGTCCGTCGCGCGACTGGTTGCGGTTCGTCGAGTCACCGCGGGCGCGCAACAAGATCCGCCAGTGGTTCAGCCGTGAGCGGCGGGTCGACATGGTCGAGGCGGGCCGCGACGAGCTGACCAAGGAGTTCCGTCGCGAGGGACTGCCGATGCAGCGGATGTGGAACGGCGAGCTGCTCGCGGACGAGGTGAAGTCGGCGTCGTACGCCGACCTCGACGCGCTGCTGGCCGCGATCGGCGAGAAGCACGTCTCGGCCCGCTCGGTCGCGCAGCGGCTGGCGCGCGGGTTCCGCACCGGCGACGACGCGGAGCAGCCGCCTGCCACCGTCGTGCGTCAGGGTTCGGCACGGCGCCAGCGGAACACCGCCGGCGTGCACGTCGAGGGGCTCGACGACGTGCTCGTGCGCCTGTCGCGCTGCTGCACACCCGTGCCCGGCGACGACATCATCGGCTTCGTCACCCGCGGCCGCGGGGTCAGCGTGCACCGCGCCGACTGCGCCAACGCAGAGAGCCTGATGAGCGAGCAGGCCGCGCGGCTGATCGACGTCGAGTGGGACGGCGACCAGGGCAGGTCGGTGTTCCGCGCCGGTGTCGAGGTGGTCGCGCTCGATCGGTCGAAGTTGCTGCGCGACGTGGCCAACGCGCTCAGCGAGCAGCACGTCAACATCGTCTCGTGCAGCACGCACACCGGCGGTGATCGCGTGGCGAAGATGCGCTTCGAGTTCGAGATGGCCGACGCCGGCCACCTGGACTCGGTGCTGCGCACGATCAAGACGATCGACGCGGTCTACGACGCGTACCGGTTGGTGCCTGGCAAGTCGAGCTGACAATCACCGGTCGACCTCGACCGTGAACGGGCCCACCGAGGGGGCGGATCGCCGCGATCGGTCACGCCAGGCGGACGGTGTTGCCACCCGCCTCCTTGGCGGCGTACATCGCACGGTCGGCGTCGATCAAGAGGCGGTCCGAGTCGGTCGCGGCGAAGCCGTCGGCGGCATGGGCGACCCCGATGCTCGCCCCGACCGAGACGCCGACACCGCCGGCGACGACCGGCTCGGCGAGCGTGCGCACGATCCGCTCGCCGACGTGCATCGCGTCGGTGGCCTCGGTGTTCGGGCAGATCACCACGAACTCGTCGCCGCCGGTGCGGGCGAGGGTGTCCGACGGCCGGGTGAGCGACGACAGCCGGGCCGAGACGATCCGCAGCACCTCGTCGCCGTGGGCGTGGCCGAGCGTGTCGTTGACGATCTTGAAGCGGTCGAGGTCGATCAGCAGGACGGCCAGGCCCTTGCCCGTGACCGAGGCGCTGATCGCGTCGTCGAGGCGACGCTGCAGCAGCACCCGGTTGCCGAGCCCGGTCAGCGGATCGTGCAGCGCCTGCCACGACAGCTCCGTCTCGAGCCGCTTGCGCTCGGTGATGTCGCGGACGCTGATCCGATACGTGACCCGGCTGTTCGAGCGCGAGTCGAGCACCGCCGACGTGGAGTGCGCGACCCAGATCAGCGCGCCATCGGCTCGCCGCAGCTGGACCTCCGCGGCGCCGGAGGCGTCACGGTCCTCACGATCGTCCACGAGACGGATCAGGTCGCCGCGACCCCCGGGAAGCAGGATCGCCGCCGGCTGGCCGATCAACTGCACCGGCGTGTAGCCGAGCAGGGCGTGCGACGAGGGGGAGACGTAGGCGATGACGCCGCGGTCGTCGATCAGGATGACCACGTCCGCGGCCGTCTCCGACAGGATCCGGAACCGGGCCTCGCTGGCACGCAGGGCGGCGTCGAGCCTGGCGCGCTCGAGCACGTGGGCGATCGTTTCGGCGACGATGCGCAGGAACGTGACCTCGTCGTCGTCCCATTCGCGCGTCGCCGACTCCATCGCCACGCCGAGCTCGCCGACGAGCTCGCCGGCGGCCGACATCGCCACGACGACCATCCCACCGGTCCAACCGATCACGCGACGCCGTTCGGTGGCCCACGGCTCCTCGACCTCGTCGACGCTCGAGATCCGCACCGGCTCCGGATCGCGCAGGCGGCGGAGCCAGTTCGGCATCGACGCGAACCTGATCGGGGTCGGCCGCGACGGCTCGATCCCGGGTGCCGAGCCGATCTCCCGCCCGGTGCGCCCGATGGTGGTCATCACCTCGCGCGTCTCGTCGACCTGTTCGACCCAGACCCGATCGGCGCCGAGCATCTCCGCGATCTGCGTGCACGACTCGTCGAGCTGGGCGAGGAACGCGTCCGGCCCGAGGTCGAGCGCGAGTTGGGCGAGATCGAACGCGTACCTCAGCCGCTGCACGCGGGTGGCGTCGGCGCGCTCGACGATGACGTGCGCGGTGACGTCACGACAGGTGAGGATCGTGCCGCCGACGAGCGAGTTGCGCTGCACGCCGCTGGTGATCTCCCACCAGCTCTCCGCGCCGTCGGGGCGGATCGCGCGGACGCGGGTGGACAGGGTCGGTCG
>JAODBQ010000700.1 GCA_025464045.1 Ilumatobacteraceae bacterium | reverse complement strand
ACGCCTGCGGCGACGTCGACATCGTCACGTTCGTGGAGGCATCGCCCGATCTGGTGGTCGCGGCGCGAGGTGCGCTGCGCGCCGGCAAGCCGATCTGGTGCGACTCGAACATGGTCGCCAACGGCATCACCCGCGCCCGCCTGCCCGCCGCGAACTCGGTGCGGTGCACGTTGCAGGACGACGGCATCGCCGACGCGGCGCGAGCGCTCGGGAACACGCGATCGGCGGCGGCCGTGGATCGCTGGCTGGCCGACGGCGACGGCTTCGCGGGCTCGGTGGTCGTCGTCGGCAACGCGCCGACGGCCCTGTTCCGTGTGCTCGAGCACGTGCTCGACGGCGCGGCGCGACCCGCCGCGATCATCGGCATCCCGGTCGGCTTCGTCGGTGCCGCCGAGTCGAAGGCCGCGCTGGCCGCACTCGCCCACGGGGTGCCGTTCCTCACCGTGCACGGCCGCCGCGGCGGGAGTGCCATGGCCGCAGCCGCCGTCAACGCGTTGGCGAGCACGAAGGAGTGACGTCGATGACGGGCCCGACCACGAACACGGACATCGAGCTCCTGCCCACGACGGCAGCGAGCGATCCGACGTGCACGGCGCACCTCTACGGCGTCGGCGTCGGCCCCGGCGACCCCGAGCTGATGACGCTGAAGGCCAAGCGGATCATCGAGCAGAGCGCGGTGATCGCCCACTTCGCGGCCCGGGGCCGCATCGGCAACGCGTGGGGCACGGTCGCACCGCTGATCGCCGCCACCCACACGGTGCTGCGCCTCGAGTACCCGGTGACGACCGAGGCGATCCCGAGCGAACGCTACGAGGACCTCATCGCGGCGTTCTACGACGCCTCGGCCGCGGCGATCGCCGTCGAGCTGGAGCGCGGTCGCGACGTCGCCGTGGTCTGCGAGGGGGATCCGTTCTTCTACGGCAGCTACATGTACGTGCACCAGCGCCTCGCCGCCCGCTTCCCGACCACCGTCGTCCCCGGCGTCACCTCGTTCAGCGCAGCGAGCGCGGCGGCGGGCGTGCCGCTGGTGTCGATGAACGAGACGCTCACCGTGCTCTCCGGCGTGCTCGCGCCCGACGAGCTCAAGCAGGCGCTCGCCGATGCCGACGCGGCAGTGGTGATGAAGGTCGGACGCCGGCTGGGCGACGTGCGCGAGGCGGTGCGCGCCGTCGGGCGCGCCGAGCAGGGCGTCTACGTGGAACGGGCGAGCTGCGCGACCGAACGGGTGCTGCGCCTCGAGGACACCGCCGACGTCGATGCGCCGTACTTCTCGCTCGTGCTCCTGCCCGGCGACGGCATCGACGTGCGCCGCCGCGACACGCGGTGACCGCGATGAGCTCGACGGCCGGTCGGGTCAGCGTCGTCGGCGTCGGCCCGGGCCGATCCCACTGGTGCACACCCGCCGTCCGCGACCGCGGCGCTGCGGCGACGGACATCGTCGGCTACGGACCGTACGTCGATCTCGTGGAGACGTGGACGAGTGGTCGCCTGCACCGCTCGGACAACCGCGTCGAGGCCGATCGCGCCCGCCACGCGCTCGACCTCGCCGCCACCGGTCGTGACGTCGTCGTCGTCTCCTCGGGCGACCCCGGCATCTTCGCGATGGCCAGCGCACTGATCGAGCAGCTCGACGCGCATGGCGACCGCTGGCGCCAGGTGGACGTCGAGGTGCTGCCCGGGATCACCGCGGCGCAGGCGCTCGCCAGCCGCGTCGGCGCACCGCTCGGGCACGACTTCTGCGTGATCTCGCTGTCGGACGTGCTCAAGCCGTGGCACGTGATCACCCGCCGCCTCGCTGCCGCAGCCGCCGCCGACTTCGTGATCGCCCTGTACAACCCGCGCAGCCGGCACCGACCGGAGCAGCTCGCCGACGCGATGGCGGTGGTCGCGCGCCATCGGCGGCCGGAGACCCCCGTGATCGTCGGTCGCCACGTCGGTCGCGACGCCGAACAGGTGACGATCGTGGATCTGCGCACGTTCGATCCGACGACGGTCGACATGAGCACGGTCCTGATCATCGGCTCCAGCACGACTCGGCTGCTCGACCGACCGCTGGGCGTGCGCACCTACACGCCACGTTCCTATCCGGACGACGGTGCCGTCCCGAAACCCTGAGCGACCTCGCTGATCGGGCGAGTGGGCGCTCCTGTGGCCGCGATCCGGGGTCGTGGTACGGTCGTCGCTGCAACGTTCGGGAAGTCGGTGCAAGTCCGACGCGGTACTCGCCACTGTGATGGAGGAGCGACACCCACGGAGCCACTGGGCGCAGGCCTGGGAAGGCGGGTGGAGCGATGATCCCAGAGCCAGGAGACCGGTTGCACCCACCATCCACGAGAACATGGAAACGAGGCGCAGTGGCACCGATCGCATCCTCCACCGCCGGGACGACCACCGGCATCCCCGACGTCCGTCGGTGGACGTAGTCGAGCAGGAGCACGCGCCCCGACGTGTCCTGATCCTCGGCGGGACCACGGAAGCAGCCGAGCTGACGCGCCGAGTCGTTGCCCTCGTGTCGCGTCCCGAGCTGACGGTGTCCTTCGCCGGGCGCACGACCTCGCGCGCGGCCGTGCCCGAGGGCGTGGATGTGCGCGTCGGCGGGTTCGGGGGCATCGACGGGTTGCGTCGTCACCTCGACGACGGCCGGTTCGACGCGGTCGTCGACGCCACCCATCCGTTCGCGGCACGGATGCCGTTCCACGCGCAGGCGGCCTGCGACGCATTGGGCCTTGCGCTGGTCCGTGTGCTCCGGCCGGCGTGGCACGCGCAGCCGGACGACCGCTGGGCCGTCGTCGACGACGTGTCGGCCGCCGCGGCCGAGGTCGCCCGTTCCGGCGCTCGACGGGTGTTCCTGACCGTGGGCCGCCAGGAGCTGGCGCCGTTCGCGGCCTGCACCGGCATCGAGCTGCTCGTGCGCAGCATCGACCGGCCGGCGCCGAACGTGCTCGCGGACGCCGAGGTCCTGCTGTCACGCGGACCGTTCGACGTCGCGGCGGAGACCGAGCTGCTCCGATCCAGGCGGATCGAGCTGCTCGTCTCGAAGAACGCCGGCGGATCGGCGACGTACGCCAAGATCGAGGCCGCGCGCGCGCTCGGCATCCCGGTCGTGATGGTCCGCCGCCCACCCTCGCCCGACGTGCGCACCGTCGCCACGGCGGCCGAGGCGCTGGCGTGGTTGGCCGGGCAGACCGCCGGAGGCCGGCGATGAGCGAACGGCGGCGGCTGCGCGGCGCGCTGATGGTGTGCGGGACCACGAGCGATGCCGGCAAGAGCACGCTCGTCGCCGGGCTGTGCCGGCTGCTCGCCCGGCGCGGCGTCTCCGTCGCGCCGTTCAAGGCGCAGAACATGGCGCTCAACTCGGTGGTCACCGCGTCGGGTCACGAGATCGGCCGGGCGCAGGGCTTCCAGGCCTTTGCCGCAGGGGTGCCTGCGGACATGGCGATGAACCCGATCCTGCTCAAGCCCACCAGCGACCGCACGAGCCAGGTCGTGGTCAACGGTCGTCCGTGGGCGGTGATGTCCGCTGCCGAGTACCACGCCGCGAAGCCTGATCTGCTGCCGCTCGTGCTGGACGCGCTCGCCGACCTGCGCAGCCGCTACGACGTGGTGCTGCTCGAAGGGGCCGGCAGTCCGACGGAGATCAACCTGCTCGACCACGACATCGTCAACCTGCGGATCGCGCACGAGGCCGACCTGCCGGCGATCGTCGTCGGCGACATCAACCTCGGGGGCGTCTTCGCCGCGCTGTACGGCACGGTGGCGTTGCTCCCCGATCACCTGCGGGCCCGGGTGCGCGGCTTCCTGATCAACAAGCTGCGCGGCGATCCGGCGCTGCTCCTCGACGGATGCGAGCAGCTCACCGCACGAGCCGGCGTACCTGTGCTCGGCGTGATCCCGTGGCTGGCGACGACGGGCTTGGATGCCGAGGACTCGATGGCGCTCGATCGCGCGCACACGATGCACAGCGACGCGCTCGCCGACGAGCTCGACGTCGCCGTGGTGCGCTTCCCGCGGATCTCCAACTTCACCGACATCGACCCGCTGGCCGTCGAACCCGGAGTGCGCATCCGCTACGTGCACGACCGGGCCGGCCTCGGTGACCCCGACCTCGTCGTGCTCCCGGGTTCGAAGGCGACCGTCGACGACCTTGCCTGGCTGCGCCGCACCGGCCTGGCGGCCGAGATCTCGCGGCGCAGCACCACGGTGCTCGGGATCTGTGGCGGGTACCAGATGATGGGCGCGACGATCGACGACCGCGTGGAGAGCCGCGCCGGTGTCGTCGAGGGCCTGCGCTGGCTGCCGGTGCGCACGGTGTTCGGTCCCGACAAGGTCACGCGGCAGCGCTCGGGCATGGCCATGGGTGCGGCGGTGCACGGCTACCAGATCCATCACGGACGGGTCGTCGCCGATGGTGGTGAACCGTTCGTGACGCTCCTCGACGACTTCGGCCATGGCGTCGACGGCGTGTTCGAGGGCGACCGGTATGGCACCACGCTCCACGGCGTCCTCGATGCGGACGAGCCGCGCCGGCTGTTCCTCGCCGGAGTCGCGGCGCGGCGCGGCAAGCGCTTCATCGGCGCAGGACGATCGTTCGCGCAGGTCCGCCTGGACGCATTGGACGAGATCGCCGACGCGCTCGATGCGAACGTCGACATGCCTGCGATCGAACGGCTGATCGCCAGCGCATCCGTCATCGCGGACCGCCGCGCCGGGGCCGGCCGATGACCGGGAGGCTCGACGACGTGATCGCCGCCGTGCAGGCGCGCGTGGGCTACCTGCGCTGCGCGACGGCTGCCCCGCCGGCCGAAGGATGGGTCCCGTGCGACGCGCTCGTGGGCGACCCCGAGCTGCTGCGCGGCGAGATCGACGCCACCGCCGCGGGCCGTGGCACCGCGGATCCGCAGATCGCCGCCTCGCTGTACGCCCAGGCGTATGCGTTCCGCGTGCCGAGCATCGCCGTGGCGGCGTACGCACTCGACCTGCCGGTACCGGCCGTCGATCCGGTGTCGACGGCGGTCCGGGTCACCCGCCACCGCCCGGCGGACCTCGCGATCGTCGAACCGGCGTGCATGCCGATGGATGCCGAGGCGTTGGCCACGGCGCTGTTCGTCGGGCATCTGGTCCCGTTCGTCGCCGCCGTGCGCGCCGGCACGACGATCGGCGAACGGCTGCTGTGGGGCAACGTCGCCGGCTCCCTCGCGACCATCTTCCGGGCCGTGCAGTCCACGGGCAGCCGCGGCGACGCGGCCGTCCGCGAGCGCGCCGTCGCCTTCGAGGTCGCCGCCGCGCCGTGGATCGGCGGCCTCGGCAGCTGGTCGTCGATCGAAGCGCCGGACGCGCTCGGCTGGTACTGGAACCGCAGCAGCTGCTGCCTGTGGTACCGCACCGCCGACGGTTCGTACTGCGACGACTGCAGCCTGCTCGACGCGTCCGAGCTGGCCGCCAAGCGCCGTGCGGACCTCACCGGGAGCCACTCCAGATGATCTGGTACATCACCAACGTCGACACCGAGATCCTCGCCCTGCGCGTCGCCGTCGAGTCGCTGCCCGACGACTTCCCGCCCGTCCGAGCCGCACAACCGTGGACGTTCGATCAGGCGCGCGACCTGGTCGGCGCGACGTGCGTGATCGTGCGGTTGCTGCGCGGTCGTCGGGCGTGGGAGGCGGAGCTGGACAGCCTGCGCAGCGCATGCCTCGACCGTGGCATCCCGCTCCTCGCGTTCGCCGGCGAGGCGATCGCGGATCCGGAGCTGACCGCGCTCTCCACCGTGCCGAGCGCGATCCTCACCGATGCGTTCGCGTACGTCGTCAACGGCGGCCCGGCGAACTTCGAGCACATGCTCCGCTTCGTCGCCGACACGGTGCTGCGCGAGGGCTTCGGGTTCGATCCGCCGGCGCAGATCGAGACGCACGGCGTGTGGCGGGCAACCGCACGACACCCCGATCGTCCGTTGATCGGCGTGGTCTTCTACCGCGCCCACCTCGTGGCCGGGAACACGCAGTTCGTCAACGACCTCTGCGATGCGCTGGAGTCCCGTGGCGCGGACGTGGTCGCGATGTGGTGCTATTCGCTGCGCGGGGACGCCGCCCAGCCCGTGCTCGACGTGCTCGCCGACCAGGGTCTCGACGTGCTGATCACCACCGTGCTCGCCACCGGTGGCGCGGCCGCGGGTGCCGGGATCGCCGGCGGTGTCGGCGGTCTCGACGGTGACGACTGGGACGCCACCGCGCTCGCCGCGCTCGACGTGCCGATCATCCAGGCTCCATCGTCGGGCCAGTCGATCGACGAGTGGATGGACAACCAGGGCGGCCTCGGCCCCTACGACGCCACCGCAGGGATCGCGATCCCCGAGTTCGACGGTCGGATCATCGGGCCCGTGTTCGCGTTCAACGAGGTCGTCGACGACGGCGACGAGCTCGGCAACGCGGTGCGCGCGTACCGCACCGTGCCCGACCGCGTCGCCCGTCTGGCCGGGTTGACCATGCGCTACGCACGGCTGCGGCGCACGCCAGTGGGCGAGCGCAAGGTCGCGATCATCCTCAGCGCGTACCCCACGAAGCGAAGTCGGCTCGGCAACGCGGTGGGCCTCGACACCCCGGCGTCGGCGATGCGCCTGCTCGAGGCGATGCAGACCGAGGGCTACGCAGTGGACGAGCGCCCCGCGGACGGCGACGCCTTGATGGCGCAGCTCGCCGACGGCCTCACGTACGAGGCCGAATCGCTGACGCCGGAGCAGCTGCGGGCCGCGGTCGGTGGGTTGGCCGCGTCGACCTACTGCGACTGGTTCGCCACGCTGCCGCAAGCGTCGCGCGACGAGCTGGAGCGCACGTGGGGACCGGCGCCCGGTGCGCAGCGGATCCACGACGATGCGCTGATCTTCAGCGGTGTCGCGCTCGGCAACGTGCTCGTCGCCATCCAGCCGCCGCGTGGTTACGGCGACGATCCGGTCGCCGTCTACCACTCGCCCAACCTGCCGCCGGCCCACCACTACCTCGCGTTCTACCGGTGGCTCGACGACGTGTGGGGAGCCGACGCGATCGTGCACCTCGGCAAGCACGGCACCCTGGAGTGGTTGCCCGGCAAGGCCCTGGCGTTGTCGGCCGGGTGCTGGCCGGATGCGGCGATCGGCGACGTGCCGTTCTTCTACCCGTTCGTCGTCAACGATCCCGGCGAGGGCGCACAGGCCAAGCGCCGCGCCCACGCCGTCGTGATCGACCACCTCCTGCCGCCGATGACGCGAGCCGACAGCTACGACGAGACGGCCCGGCTGGAGCAGCTGTTCGACGAGTACAGCCAGATCCAGAGCCTCGACCCCTCGAAGCTGCCGGCGCTGCGCCAGCGGATCTGGGCGACGATGACGGACGCCGCGATCGACCGCGACCTCGGCCTCGCCGGCGCCCCCGAAGGCGACGCCTTCGACGACGTGATCGTGGACGTCGACGGCTACCTGTGCGGTTTGAAGGACGCCCAGATCCGCGGCGGCCTGCACACGTTGGGTGACCCGCCGACCGGCGCAGCGCTGGTC
>JAODBQ010000628.1 GCA_025464045.1 Ilumatobacteraceae bacterium | reverse complement strand
AACGTGACGATGGACGCCGAGGACCTGCTCCTGCGCGAGCTCCTCGGGATCAGCGATCCTCGGATCACGGCGGCGAGTGCCAACTGGATCCGCGAGAACCAGCGCGACGACGGCACGTGGGCGACGTTCCACGGCGGGCCGCCCGACCTGTCCACGACCGTCGAGGCCTACTGGGCGTTGAAGCTCGCCGGCGACTCTCCCGACGAACCGCACATGCAGCACGCGGCGCGACATGTCGTCGCCGCCGGTGGCCTGGAGGGTACCCGGGTCTTCACCCGCATCTGGTTGGCGATGTTCGGCCTGTGGTCGTGGGACGAGCTGCCGGTCCTGCCGCCGGAGCTCGTGCTGGCGCCGCGCTGGGTGCCGCTGAACATCTACGACTTCGCGTCGTGGGCGCGTCAGACGATCGTGCCACTGACCGTCGTCGGCGCACACCGTCCGGTCCGGGCCACGCCGGTCCAGCTCGAGGAGTTGCGCACCGGTGCGGCGCGGCCCGAGGCCGAACCGCGTGCGAAGCGCTCGGCGGGTCGCGCGTTCCAACGACTCGACCGGCTGATGCACCGCTACGAACGTCGTCCGCTGCGCCGGTTGCGGCGGCTGGCCATCCGTCGCGCCGAGCGGTGGATCATCAGCCGGCAGGAGGCGGACGGGAGCTGGGGTGGGATCCAGCCACCGTGGGTGTACTCGATCATCGCCCTGCACCTCCTCGGCCACCACCTCGACGACCCGGTGATGCGCGCCGCGCTAGAGGGCCTCGAACGCTTCACGATCTGGGAGCGCGACGGCGAGCTCCGCCGGATCGAGGCCTGCCAGTCACCGGTGTGGGACACCGCGTTGGCCGTCGTCGCGCTCGTCGACGCCGGGGTGGCACCGACCGAACCCCAGCTGGCGCGGGCCGCCGAGTGGCTCCTCGACGAGGAGATCACGGTGCGCGGCGACTGGAGCGTGCGCCGCCCGCACCTGGCGCCCGGCGGATGGGCCTTCGAGTTCGCCAACGACCGCTACCCCGACGTCGACGACACGGCGGAGGTCGTGCTCGCACTCGCCCGGCTCCGCGACGTGGACCCGGTGCGCATCGACGCCGCGGTCCACCGCGCCGTGCGCTGGACGGAAGGGATGCAGTGCCGCGGCGGCGGGTTCGCCGCGTTCGACGTCGACAACGACACGCGCCTGCCGACGCTGCTCCCGTTCTGCGACTTCGGGGCCGTCACCGATCCGCCGTCGGCCGACGTCACCGCGCATGTGGTCGAGATGCTCGGGCACCTGCAGTCCGCGGGTCGCGCCGGGTGCGTCGATCGCGACGTCCTCGCCCGCGCCGTCGCGTGGCTGTCCACCGAACAGGAGCACGACGGTTCGTGGTTCGGGCGGTGGGGTGCCAACCACGTCTACGGCACCGGCGCCGCCGTCCCCGCACTGATCGCCGCCGGCGCGTCGACGCAGGACCACCGCGTGGTCGCCGCCGTGGCCTGGCTCGAATCGGTGCAGAACGACGACGGCGGATGGGGCGAGGACCTGCGCTCGTACACCGACCCGGCCCACCGCGGCCGCGGTTCCTCCACGCCGTCGCAGACCGCGTGGGCGTTGCTCGCCCTGCTGTCGGCGCACCGGTTCGGGGAGGCGATGCGACGCGGCGTGACGTGGCTGATCCAGCAGCAGCGCGCGGACGGCTCGTGGGACGAGCCGTGGTTCACCGGCACCGGCTTCCCGCGCGACTTCTACATCAACTACCACCTCTACCGCCTGGTCTTCCCGATCACGGCGCTCGGGCGGTACCTGAACGCGCTCGAAGCGGGTGACGGCGATGGCTGAGACCGATCGGGCCCAGCTGTGCGTGCTCGCGCCGCTGCGGTTGGAGGCGTCCGCCGCGCGCCGCGGTGCCGTCGCGTCGCGGGTCCGCCGCACGGGCATGGGGCACCGGCGCAGTCGCCGGTGGGCGCAGCGCGCCGCGCCCATGCTCGCTGCGGGCAGCCCGGTGGCGGTGGTCGGACTGTGTGGCGGCCTCGACCCGGCGATGCAGCCCGGCGACATCGTCGTCGCCAGCGCGCTGCGCACCGAGGACGGCGGCGTGGACATCGAGCTCCCCGGCGCCGAGCTCCTCGCCGCATGGCTCGCCGATGCCGGACTGCCCGTCCACCGCGGCCCGTTGGTCAGCGCGAGGCGACTCGCGACCGGGCGGAGGCGGGCGACGCTGGCCGCCGGCGGGGCGATCGCCGTGGACATGGAGTCGGCCTGGCTGGCCGGCGCGGTGCGTGGTGACGGGCCGCCGCGCCCGCTCGCGGTGGTGCGCGTCGTGCTCGACACCGCCGAGCAGGAGGTGTGCTCGTGGCGCGCACTGCGCAACCTGCGCCTCGCCCGGCGGCGCCTCGCCGCGCTGATGCCGGTGCTCGAGCGCTGGGCCGACGCCACCGGGCCGCGCCACGTCCTGCTCGCCGCGCCGAGGTCGTTCTGCGCCGGCGTCGAGCGGGCGATCCAGATCGTCGACCGGGCACTCGACCGCTTCCAACCGCCCGTGTACGTCCGTCGGCAGATCGTGCACAACACGCACGTCGTCGAGCGCCTCCAGGGCCGTGGCGCGGTCTTCGTCGACGAGGTCGACGAGGTGCCGCCCGACGCCGTGCTCGTGCTCGCCGCGCACGGCGTCTCGCCGCAGGTGCGGCGGGATGCGGCCCGGCGGCGGTTGCGGGTGATCGACGCCACCTGCCCGCTCGTCGCCAAGGTCCACAACGAGGCCAAGCAGTTCGCCGACCGTGGGTTCGACATCGTGCTCGTCGGTCACGCCGACCACGAGGAGGTCGTCGGCACGACCGGCGAGGTGCCGGACCGGATCACGGTCGTCGGCTCGGCTGCCGAGGCGGACGCGCTCGAGGTGGAGCACCCGGACCGGGTCGCCTACATCACCCAGACGACGCTCGCGGTCGACGAGGTCGAGGGCATCGTCAGCCACTTGCGCGAGCGTTTCCCGTCGCTCGTCGGACCTCGCCGCGAGGACATCTGCTACGCCACGCAGAAC
>JAODBQ010000588.1 GCA_025464045.1 Ilumatobacteraceae bacterium | reverse complement strand
GCGACCGGTGGCATCGCGGATCCAGCCGTGCGGTGCGGGACGACCGTCGCCGCACGCCGCGGCGGAGAGCTCCGCCGCGATCGCCGTGGCACCGGCACGCCAGGGCGCCACCCGGTCGGCCTCGTCGACGCCGAGCGCCTCCGACGTGTTCCGGTGCAGCGCGTCGCCGATGCGATCGATGGCGTCGCGCAGCTCCTGGACCGTGAGCGGGGCCGCGGTCACGGCGTCCAGCTGCGCCCCGATCAGATCGACCATCGCCGGAGCGGCGTCCTCGGCAACGAGCGCCCGCCCGTCGATCCACCGCGTGGCCACGAAGCCGTGCGCGGTGCCCAGCACCTCCGGCCCGAAGCCCCGCGTCGCCCGTCGGCGGAGACCCGCCAGGTGCGTGTCGTCGGTGCCGACGTAGCGCCACAGCACGGCGGTGCCGTCGGCCAGCACGCACCGCAGCTTCGTCCGTTCGAACGGCGCGCAGGCCGCCGGCCACGCCCGACCGGTCGGGTAGACGACGCGACGCCACTCGCCGCGGCTCAGGTCCTCGACGCGATCGACGCACGCTCGCGTCACCAGGATCTGCGACGTGCGTGCCGCGAGGAGCCCGGCAAGTGCCTCGCCGGACCAGCGCAGCGCGGCGTGTGCGGCGACGTAGCGCGGGGTGCGGGCCCATCGAGCTCGCACCGGGGGAGTGGCCTCCGCGCCCGGATCGTTGCCGTGGCCCGGCAGGAACGCGACCCGCCCAGGGCGCAGGCCGGCCCGCTCGACGGCCTCGGCGACGGATGCCATCGACGAGCCCGAGAGACCGGGGCCCTCGTCGACGACGAGGACCCAGGCCGCGTCGCCGAGCTCGTCCGCGTCGATCTGGGCGTGGCGGTCGAACGGCGCACCGGTCGGTCGAAGGGTGATCCTGCGCACCGACCGACCCGCGTGTTCGAGCGCCGCGGCCACCACCGCGGACAGCGTCGTGCCGATGCTGCGCACCCCGACGACGAGGATCGGTTCACCGTCGTCCACCTCTCCGCCGGGGCCGGCAGGATGCTCGCCCGCCCACGCGAGCGCCGCGACGAGGCTCTGCTCCGCGTAGAGGGCGTAGAACGCGAACCCCTCGGGTTCCTTGACGGTGACGATGCGGTCGCCGATCAGCGCGGTGATGTCGGCGAACCGCGCGCCTCGACCGTCGTCCCCTGCAACGTCGGGCGGCCTGGCGTCGCCGTCCTGGGTGGCCACCCAGGCGGCGTGGAAGATGTGGGCGGCGTCGTCGGTGATGGCCTGCACGAGCTCGACACCGCGCCGCCGCACGTCTGCGTCGAGCTCCTCGTCGCCGACCGCTTGCTCGAGGCATCCTGCGGCGATCAGGGACCGACGCGCGCGGTCGAGGTGTTCGAGCCGTTCGAACGTCGCCTGTGCTGACGGACCGACCTCGGTCACCGCGGACATCAGCGCGTGCACGGTGGCGACCTGCGCGAGCACGCTCGTGCGGCGCTGGGGGTCGCCGTAGACGATCACATCAGGCTCGGCGCGTTCGGTGGGTTCGACGGGCGTGGTCAGCGTCGCCGGCCGGTGGCCCACTCGAGCTCGGCGCGATGCGGCAGGTCGTGCTCGCGCGTGCAGATCCACATCTCGGGGCCGGGACGGCCGGTCACCGACAGTCCCGTGGTGCGCACCATCGCCTCCACCGCGCCCGCCGACGGCACCCACCAGTTCGTCGGATCGTCGGCGAGTCGATGTTCGACGAACGCCATCGCCGGCCACTGCGCACCACGCAGCCGCTCCCGCTCGCCGATGTCCAGGTCGAGCGGCGAGTGGCCGTCGGCCGACCCACCCGGCATGGTCAACGTCTGCAGGACGAGCGTGCGGCGGCACCGTTCGGCGACGAGGTCGAGCCCGAGCAGCGGGTAACGCAGGTGGTAGAGCACACCGAGGAACAGCACGAGATCGAAGGTCTCGCGCAGCTGCGAGAGGTCGTACACGCCGAGCTCGCGGAACTCGATCGTGCCGCGCAGGTGGTCGAACTGGTGGCTCGCCCACTCGGCTTGGCGCAGGTAGTGCGGATCATGGTCGATCGCCATCACGTCGGCACCGCGGCGGGCGAGCTCGAACGAGTAGAAGCCGGCGTTGCAGCCGACGTCGAGTGCCCTGCAACCCGTCAGGTCGGCCGGGAGTGCGGCCCCGATCTGACGCCACTTGAACGACGGGAAGTCGCCGAGCGGGTGGTCGGGGGCGGTCTGCTCGCCGGTCGGGAGGTGCAGGTTGTGGAACCACGGACCGAGTGCACGGATGGAACCGCCGAAGCCCGTGCCACCGGCTGATTGGAGCGTCACCGTGATCTCGCCGTCGGATGACGTTGCTCGTCGCTGCGGTTCCTCGACATGAGGCCCGAGTACCCTCGTACGGCCGATCACATTCCCGATGGCGTCGGGATCGGCGCGTCCGACCCGTCTGGTGCGACGAGCTGCGCGTCGATGCGCAGGACGACGTCGTCCGACGCGATCGGAACGCCGTAGCCGACGTCGAACGCCGTTCGCTTGATCGTCGTCGTCGCGAGGAAGCCGGCGTGGAGCGTCTCGTCCATCGGGAACACGGACGTGCCCGAGAACTCCAGGTCGAAGGTCACGGGGTGGGTGATGCCCTTGATCGTCAGGTCGCCGAGCAGCCGGTACGCCTCTCCGGCGGCCTCGATGGCGACGGAACGGAACGTGATCGCCGGGAACCGATCGGACTCGAAGAAGTGCTCGCCGACGAGGTGCTCGTCGCGCCACGTGTTCCCCGTGTCCACGGATCTCGTCGCCGCGGTCAGCTCGACGTTCGTCGAGCGCAGGTCGGCGCCGATCGTGGCTCGACCGGAGTACTCGGTGAAGAGCCCGTGCACCGTCGAGATGCCGAGGTGCCTGATCGAGAAGCCGACCTGCGTGTGGCTGGTGTCGATCTGCCACACGCCCGCAGGGGACAGCGGAATGCTCATGGGTGGTGCCGATCTCGCTCGTGGTGAGGCGCCATTGAAGCACCCCTGATCGGGGGGTACCGTGTCGGAGCCGCGCCCACCGCGGCGTCGGGACGCGTTCGCTCAGTGCTTCGCTTCGAGGTGGTGCGCCAGCGCAGCACGCGTGGCGTCGCGGGCGTCGGGGTCGTGGGCAGCGATCTCCAGGCGGAAGTCGGTGACCCCGGCCCGGGCGTAGGCGTCGAGGCCCTCGATCACCTCGTCCCAGCTGCCGATGAGGTGCAGCTCGGCCGGATCGTCGAGCCCTTCCCTGTCCTGCACGGCGGCGTACGACGGCACCACGCGGTACCGGGCGGCCGTCTCGCGGGCGAGGGCGTACGCGCCGGCGCGGTCGTCGGTGACGCAGATGCGGATCAGCGCCATGATCCGTGGTTCGGTTCGTCCCGCGGCCTCGGCCGCGGCACGGATCGTCGGCGAGATGTATGACGCGATCGTGCGCGGCCCGCATTGACCGACCGTGGTGCCCTGCACGCGGCGGCCGGCGAGCTCGAGCATCTTCGGTCCGAGCGCGGCGAGCAGGATCGGGGTGTCGGCGGCGGCGATGTTGAGCTGGGCGCGGGTGGTCACCTCGCTGCCCTCGACGTCGGCCGGTTCGCCGGCGAGCAGGGGTCGGAGACCGTCGATGAACTCGCGGGTGAAGGCCAGCGGCCGGTCCCAGGTGAGGCCCATGCTCGCCGCCACCGCCTGACGCGACGCGGCGCCGATGCCGAGCGTGAACCGACCGTGCAGTGCGCTCTGTGCCGTTCTGGCCAGTTGCGCCACGCCGATGGGATGCCGGCCGTAGAGGGGGACCACCGACGTGCCCACCTCGGACAGGCCGGCGCTCTCCTCCGCGGTGCACGCCAACGCGACGATGGGATCGACAGCGTTGGCGTGCGAGATCCACAGGCTGTCGAACCCGGCCGCAACGGCGTACCGAGCGACCTCGCGCACCTCCTCAATGGACGCGAGCGCCGTCCCGCCGGCCAGCCCCCAGCGCACCCCGAGACGGTCGCCGGTCGTTGCCGGGCGCGACCCGCGCCCGGCGTCGGCAGTGGGCAGTGGTCCGTCGGGCCGAACATCGGTCATCACGCCATGATCGCGCGACGCCTCGACGCGACAGGCGGTCGTGGCCCCGATGTAGCGTCGGCGGGATGGCCGGACGACAGAGAGCCGATCGGGAGGCGCTGGTGCGGGCGGCCGCGCCGGCGATCGCGACCACGAGGTCGGCGCCGCCGCTGGCGGTGCAGCGCAAGCTGGTCGTCGGGGCGGCCGACGACCAGCTGGAGCGCGAGGCCGACGCGCTCGCGGCACAGGTGATGTCGGTTCCCGACTCGCCCGGCGACGCACTGCCCGGCTGGGCGTCGACATCGACGCCGTCGCGGATCACGCGGCGTGAGGCCGGCGCCGGTGGCGGCGAGGTCGACCCGTCGACCGAGCGCGAGATCAACGGCGCCCGCTCCGGTGGACGGCCGTTGGACCAACGCATCCGGCCCCGCATGGAGCGTGCCTTCGGCGCCGATTTCAGCAGCGTGCGCGTGCACGTCGGCGCCCAGTCCGACGAGTTGAGCTCGCGCGTCCAGGCGAAGGCCTTCACGACCGGCGCGGACGTGTTCGTGCGCCGCCAGGACTACGCCCCGGAGACGACCGCCGGTCAGGAGCTGCTGGCCCACGAGCTCGCCCACACGTTGCAGCAGGGCGGCTCGAGGGTCGTGCGGCGGACCGCCGACACGACG
Source organism: Ilumatobacteraceae bacterium (assembly GCA_025464045.1). GTDB lineage: Bacteria > Actinomycetota > Acidimicrobiia > Acidimicrobiales > Ilumatobacteraceae > JAODBQ01. The sequence goes on along the minus strand of JAODBQ010000588.1, from coordinate 5,089 downwards.
TTGATCCAACGGTACGCGGACATCCCGACGCGGGCCGTCTGGAAGGTCGACACCAAGCACAACGTCCGCTCCAAGGAGCTCAAGGCGGTCGACGACGCGATCGGGGCCTACGACGCAGTGCGCTCCGGGACGGACCTGCCGGCGAAGCGCGCCGCGATGGACGCCCTCAAGCTGTGGATCAAGGAGTGGGAGAAGGTCAAGAAGCCGGCCGGCGTCGCCAAGAGCGAGCGCAAGGACTCCATGGCGGAGCTCACCGCCGCGCTCGACAAGAAGATCCGCGAGAACCTCGACGCGCACGCGATCGAGCTCCAGCCGCTCGTCGACGAGTACACCAAGGCGGTCCAGGACCAGAGCATGTACGGCTCCCGGGCGAAGGCGCAGGAGCTCTACACCGCGCACCACGAGCTGTTCCCGAAGACGGCGGAGAACCTGCTCAAGACCACTGATCGCGACGAGTGGATGACGGTCTTCCTCACCGCACCGGCGAACGCGGTGGGCGCCCATCCGTTCACGTCCCTGACGATCAAGGCGATCACCAACTTCGGCTGGCTGTCGCAGTACTGGGCCGACAGGTTCATCGAGGACTTCATCGTGCCCTACTCGACGACCGAGCCGCAGCAGGCCCACGTCATGCAGATGCTGCAGCACGGGCCCTTCCGCAAGGCGATCCTCGCCAAGGCCACACCGCAGCTGGCCGCTGACCTGACGGCGAAGATGCCGATCGTGCGCATCGCTGCCGCCGCCGAGCAGGATGCCGGGACGAAGGCGAACGTGCCCTCGGTCGAGCAGATCGCCGACAGCGTGTTCTCGGCGTTCCTCGGCGACCAGCCGATCAGCGGATTGCGCTACATGACCAACTCGGTGGACTTCAAGGCGTCCGACTTCCTCCTCGGCAACTCACCACAGGCCAAGCGCGCGCCGTGCATGGTGCTCAGCAACATGCTCACGACCGTGTTCAAGGCCGTCCTGCCGTCGAACGACCCGGCAGCCGCGATCAACGCGATCCACGACAACAACCCATTGCTCACCAAGCCGCTGGCGAGCATCGGCGCCGCCAATGGCATCCTCACCGGTGAGGCCGCGTTCAGTGGCAACGTCGACCGCTTCGGCGACCAGAACGGCTATGCCACCGTCAACCGGATCTTCTTCGGCGACGGGCACGAGTGGCTCCAGGTCGGTCACCGCGAGTACGACCCGACGCTCGGCCTCTGCGGGCCCGTCGGGACTGTGGCCGCGCAGGTGGAGGCGGTCAAGTTCACGAAGAAGGGCGAGAAGTACACCGGCGACAACGGGATGACCGCGACGCGCAGCAAGAAGAAGCCGCCCGGGGGCGCGGCGCTGCTGTTCCAGCGCACGGTGACGATCAAGTAGTCAGCCGACGCCCGGCGTCACGCGTGACGGGCCGCCTGGATGGCCGACCACACGGCTTCGGCGGAGCAGGGCATGTCGATGTGGGTCACCCCGAGGTGCGACACCGCGTCGACGACAGCGTTCTGGATGGCCGGGGTGGAACCGATCGTGCCCGACTCGCCGATGCCCTTGGCCCCCAACGGGTTGCGCGGGCTGTCGGTCTGCGTGTTCGAGGTCTCGAAGCTGCACAGCTCGGCGGCCGACGGGATGGCGTAGTCCGCGAGGTTCGCGGTCACCGGGTTGCCGTCCGAGTCGTACTGGACGGTCTCGAACAGCGCCTGCGCGGCGCCCTGGGCGATGCCACCGTGCTGCTGCCCGGCGACGAGCAACGGGTTGAGGATGCGGCCGCAATCGTCGACGGCGATGTGCCGCAGCATCCGCACCGCGCCGGTCTCCGTGTCGACCTCGACCACCGAGACGTGGGCGCCGAACGGGAACGTCGAGTCGGTGCCGTCGAAGTCCAGCTCGTGGCGGAGGATGCCCGGTTCGACCCCGTCGGGCAGCTTCGACGGGTCCTTGGACGCCACCGCCAGGTCAGCCCACGGCGTGGCTCGGGCGGGGACGCCGGCGACGTGCAGTCCGCCCTCGCCGACCACGATGTCGTCGGCCGTGGCCTCCAGCAGGTGCGCGGCGATCTTCTTGGCACGCACGAGCACCTCGCCGGCGGCCACGTGGATCGCGCTGCCGGCGGTCTGCAGCGACCGCGAACCCAACGTCCCCGAACCGCGGGGCACGGTGGCGGTGTCGGAGTTGACGAGCTTGATCTTGTCCATCGGGATGCCGAGGATCTCGCTCGCCAGCATCGCGAACGCGGTGTGGTGGCCCTGGCCGTGGACGCTCGTGCCGGCGAACACGCTGGCGGTCCCGTCGTCGTCGATCTCGACCGCGCCGAACTCGACGTGCAGGCCAACGGGAGCAGTCACCTCGACGTAGGTCGAGACGCCGATCCCGAGTTGGTTGACGTCACCCCCGGCTCGACGCCTCGCCTGGTCGGCGCGCAGCTCGTCGTAGCCCGACGCCGCCAGCGCGGCGTCGAGCGCCTTGGCGTACTCGCCCGAGTCGTAGTTGGCGCCGGTGAGCGTGGTCAGCGGGAAGTTCGCCGGCGGGATGAAGTTGATCCGTCGGATCTGCGCCGGATCCATGCCGATCTTGTCCGCGGCCACATCGATCACCCGCTCGATCAGCTGGGTGGCCTCGGGCCGCCCGGCGCCGCGGTAGGCCCCGACGGTGGTGGTGTTCGTCATCACGGTCACTGCCTTGAAGCGCACCTTCGGCACCTCGTACACGCCGACGGACATCATCTGGGTGAGCATCGGCAGGATCGCCCCGATCGCGGGGTAGGCGCCGGCCGACGCGACCACGTTGGCGTCGAGGCCGACGATCTTGCCGTCCGTGGTCACCCCGAGCTTGGCGGTCATCACGTAGTCGCGGCCGTGCACGAGCGACACCATGTCCTCCGAGCGCGTGGCCACCCACTTGACCGGGCGCTGCAACGTCATCGCGGCCTTGGCGGCCACGAGGTGCTCGACGTAGCCGGCCGCCTTGGGACCGAAGCCACCGCCCACCCACGGGCAGACGACGCGCAGGTTGGCGGGGTCCAGCCCGAGCATCGGGGCGTACGCCGCGTGGATGGAGTGCGGGGCCTGGTGCGACGCCCAGATCGTCAGCCCGCCGTCGGTCGGCACGGCGAGGACAGCATTGCTCTCCATCGGCACACCGGCGAGTCGTTGGCTGACCATGGTGACCTCGGCGACCACATCCGCGCCCTCGAGCGGATCGGTGTCCTCGCCGAAGTCGGTCCCGAAGCAGACGTTCGAACCGTGCTCGGGGAACAGCAGCGGGGCATCGCCGTGGAGACCGGCCAACGCCGTCGTCACCGCCGGCAGGTGCTCGTAGTCGACGATCACCGCCTCCGCGGCGTCGGTGGCCTGCGCCTTGGTCTCGGCGACGACGGCGGCGACGATGTCGCCGACGAAGCGCACCCTGTCCGCGGCGAACACCGGGCGGTTGAGCGACTCCGGCATCATCGGGAACGCCTGGAACGACGGGAGACCGAGGTCGTCGCCGCCCGCGTGGTACACCGCGACGACGCCTGGCATCGACGTCGCGTCGCTGATGTCGACGGACACGACCGTGCCATGGGCGACGGTCGAGCGGACGAAGCTGACGTGGAGCATCCCCGTCTCGAGGAGGTCGTCGACGTAGCGGCCGTCCCCGGTGAGCAGCGTCGGGTCCTCGAGGCGCAGCACGGAGTTGCCGAGGATCGAACCTGAACCAGCCATCGCGAGACCCCCGTCGTCGAACTCCGGGCGCTCGGCCCCGGCCCCTGGACCCCCCAGCGCGACCGCGCGCGATCGTGACCGGCGACGGGGCGCCTGTCAAGGTCCGCGCCGTGCGCGGCGGCACCACCGCGACGCTCGCCGCGTCCATGGCGCCGAGTGGTTGACACGCAAGTGGCTGCTTGCCTATGGTGACCTCGTGGGCGACGTGTTCAAGGCGCTCGCCGACCCCACCAGACGCACGATCATGGACGAACTGAGCCAGCGCGACGACCAGACGTTGTTCGAGATCTGCTCGCGACTGGCCACTCGCCACGGACTCGGGCTCTCCCGTCAGGCGATCTCGCAGCACCTGGAAGTGCTCGAGTCGTGCGGGCTCGTGATCAGCCGCCGGGAGGGTCGCTACAAGTACCACCGCCTCGACCCGTCCCCGCTGCAGCAGCTCAGCGAGCGATGGCCGGTGCGACCACGACAGGAGGAACCATGAGGATCAACCTGACCAGCGTCCTGGTCGACGATCAGGCAGCTGCGCTGCGCTTCTACACCGAGGTGCTCGGCTTCGTGAAGAAGACCGAGATCCCGATGGGTGAGCACCGTTGGCTGACCGTCGTGTCAGCCGACGACGTCGACGGGACGGAGCTCGTCCTCGAACCGAGCGATCATCCGGCGGTACGGCCGTTCAAGGCGGCGTTGGTCGCGGACGGCATCCCGTACACGTCGTTCGCCGTCGACGACGTGCACGCCGAACACGCCCGGCTCGCCGCGGTCGGCGTCTGCTTCACCCAGCCGCCGATCGATCTCGGCCCGGTGACGGCCGCCGTGTTCGACGACACCTGCGGGAACCTGATCCAGATCACGTCCCCGAACTGACCTGCCGGCGAGTCGGCCGAGGTGCGGCGTCACCGCGCGTGTGCGACGACCCGGCCGAGCTCGGGCGCAGCAGCGATGACGGTCACGACAGGCCGAGCTTCTGGCGGCAGAAGTCGGCGATCCGGGCAACCGCCTGATCGGCCTCGGGCACGAACCCCGCTGAAGCTTGGAAGACGTGGACCATCTCCGGCCACACCTCGAGCGTCACCTCGACCCCCGCCGCACGAGCCGCCTCGGCGAGGCGGACCGAGTCGTCGAGCAGGACCTCCGCGTCGCCCACCTGGATCAGCAACGGCGGCAACCCGGTGAGATCGCCGTGCAACGGCGCCGCATACGGATCGCGCCGATCGCCGTCGCCGAGGAACAGCGCCACGATCTCCAAGGCCATGTTCTTGCCGATCATCGGGTCGACGGCGGCGCGGGTGGCCATCGACGCGCCGGTCGCCTCGAGGTCGACCATCGGCGAGATCGCCACCACCGCAGCCGGCATCGCCAGGCCCTGGTCGCGCGCCATCAACAACGTGGCCACG
>JAODBQ010000578.1 GCA_025464045.1 Ilumatobacteraceae bacterium | reverse complement strand
GCTCAGTCGGTTAGAGCGCATCCCTGATAAGGATGAGGTCCACAGTTCGATTCTGTGTAGCCCCACCGCGAAGCACCTGGCAGATGCCACCGTTCCGCTCCGGGCGGCTCCGTGCGAGACGCTCCAGGTGCACACCAGGTGCACATCCGGAAACCTCTCTGAGAGGTCCTCGGCTCAGCGGCCGTTCGTAGCTGGTGCGCGCAATCAGTGCTCCGGCGGGCAACATGCGGCGGCCCCTCGAGGCAGCGGCCCGGTGCCAGCAATCGAACGGCTCAACATCGATCTCTCCTCGTCGCTGATCGGCCTGGCCACCACTCTGCGAGTTCACATCAACGCGGATAGTGGACTGACCACAGGTCCGGTCTAGCGTGCCCGTCTTGATGGACGCGGCGGTTGCGACGGTGTGTGCTGGCGTGCTGCCCAGATCGAGAGGGGTCCGATGAGGATCGCAGGTGTTCCGGTTCGGGGTCTGTGGCGAGCACGATGGGCGGCAGTCGGTGCTGCCGTGGCGGTGACCCTCGGCGCGGGCGGGCTGTTCGTTGCGTCCGCTGCAAATGGACCCGCATCGAGTTTCATCGCCGTGACCCCGGCGCGCATCGTCGACACTCGGATTCACCTCGGCGTTTCGAGCGCGCTCGTCTCGCTGCAGCCTGCGCTGGTTCAGATCACCGGTTCGGTGCCGACGGCGGACGGATCGACGTTGGACGTGCCGACGAACGCGACCTCCGTTGTCGCCAACGTGACCGTCGCCGACTCGACCGCCGACGGCTTCATCGCAGTGCGCTCCGGCGATGCGACGGGCGTGCCCTCGACGTCGTCGATCAACTTCGTCGCCGCGCAAATCGTCGCCAACCAGGTCACCATCCAGCTCCCGGTGACCGGCAACCTGCAGGTGCTGTTCCGCGCCAGGGGCGGAGCCACGGCGGACACGGTCGAACTTGTGGTCGACGTGGTCGGTTACCACGTCTCCGGAGGCACCGGCGCAACCGGACCCCAAGGGCCGGCCGGACCGCCAGGGTCGGTCGGCGCCCAAGGGCCCACCGGGCCGCAAGGCCCTCCCGGATCGATCGGACCCGACGGGCCGCAAGGCCCTCCCGGATCGACCGGACCCGCAGGACCGCAAGGCCCTGCCGGATCGGGGATCGCCGCAGAGTTCTTCGCGCTGATGCCGCCCGACAACGCGGCAACTGTGGCACCAGGGACCGATGTCAGCTTCCCCGAGGACGGGCCGAACACGGACTTCACCTCGATCACCCGAACCGGACCGTCCTCGTTCAACCTGGCGCAGCTCGGCATCTACCGAGTTTCGTTCCAGGTCCCCGTCACCGAGGCCGGCCAGTTGATCCTCACGCTCAACGGCGCTGATCTGGCCTACACGGTGGTCGGTCGCGCGACCGGGACGTCACAGATCGTCGAGACCGTGCTCATCCAGAGCACGGTCGTGAACTCGATCCTCACGGTGCGCAACCCGGCCGGCAACTCGACGGCACTGACGATCACCCCCCTCGCCGGTGGCACCCGACCAGTGTCAGCATCGATGCTGATCGAGCTCATCTCGGCGAACACAGCGGTCTGATCCCAGTCGGATCGCACCCGAGCCCGCTGGGGTCGCCGGCATCGCCGGTCGACCTCAGCCGGGCTGCAGCCGCGATCGCGGCGAGCCGGACCTTGCGCACCAGAGCCGGCGCCAGGTCGAACATCCACTGGCGTTCGATCGGCCTTGATCTACGAACAGGCGAGTTCGACGAGCTCGTCCTCCGGCTCGCTGCTACACGTCGCGAACCGGCGCTCGAGCGCGATGATCTCGGCATCGAACTGTGAACCGTGCGGCCTGCGGTTCTCAGGACTGTTCGAGCTCGCGGCGGATGAAGTCGGCCATGCCCGGGACCGAGAACGCGATCCAGCCGTGGTCGGGGGAGTACACCAAGCCCTTGGCGATGAGCTTCGCCCGTGTCGGACCGAGCGCGGTGATCTTGCGTCCCAGCCGGCTGGCGACCTCGCCGGTCGCGCTCGGTCCGTCACCATCGAGGGCCATCGCCGCGAGGTAATCCCGTTCGCTCTTGGTCGCCCGTTCCCACCGGGCGCGGAAGAACCCGCGGTCGAGCAGGACCCGTCCACCACGAACACCTTCGGCTGCGTCGACCGCGGTGATCGGCGACCCCGCGGCTGCGTTCCACGTCGTCTGCCCGTACTGCTGGATGAAGTACGGGTAGCCACGGGCCGCGTCCAAGACGACTGCCGCAGCATCGTCAGCCCATTCGACTCCCTCGTCGTCGGCCGGTCGGGTCAGCGCCGCCCTGGCCGCGTCGGGATCGAGACGATCGATCAGCAGATACGTGAAGAGCCGCTCCGAGTATGACTTCGCTTCGGCCAACAGCCCGGGCAGGTTCGGGAGGCCGGCACCGACGACGAAGAACCGCAAGTTGCGTTGACTCGCCTCGTGACAGGCCTGACAGACCGCCGCCAACTCGTCGAGCGAGAGGTGCTGCATCTCATCGATGAACAGCGCGACGCCGGCGTCGAGGTCGATCGCCGCGTCAGCCAAGTCGATCGCGAGATCCGTGAGGTCTGCTGGCAGCGAACCGGTGTCACCCCGGCCGCCCTCGGGATCGAGCTCGATCCCGACCGCCAGCGAACCGTCCGGTGACGCCGTCAACGAGAACGCCTTGAACGTGCTCAACGCTCGGCGCAGACGACCCGAGCGGACACCACGTCCCTGCGCATGACGCAACGCGGTGTTCAACGACTGAGCGACCTGATTGCGGAACGGGGTCCGTTCCCCGCTCAGGTCCGCCTCGATCCTGGCCGTGATCCATCCGTCCGCGATCGCCCGATCCGCCAACTCGTTCAACAGCACCGTCTTGCCCACACCACGCAACCCGTACAACACGATGCTCTGCGCTGGGCGACCGGCGACCGCCCGATCGCGCAAGACATCGAACGCTTCGATCTCCATGTCGCGTCCGGCCAGCTCCACCGGCCGCACGCCTGCACCCGGCGAGTACGGATTCGTTCGTGCCTGCACGACCGACAATCTACCAACATCTACCTGCTTATGTCAGGACAGACATAAGCGAACATAAATCGATACACTCGGACGCCCGGGGTGCATGCGAGGAGACGCTCGACTCCGGTGCGGGGCGGAGCGGGTCTGGGTTGTCGTCCCATGGCAGGTCGGCGAAGCCGGTGTCGGGAAGGTCACCGGCGACGGTGAGCCGATCAGTCGTGCACCAGCGCAGTGCTTCCTCGACGGCTTCTCAGATCGTCAGCCCGAGCCGGTGAGTGGTCGCCAGGTAGTCGACAGCTGCGACGACTTCGAGCAGCAGACCGCCGGTTGCGGGTGTCCGACTCAACGTCATCGTCGTATTCTCACTCACGCCCATCGCTCTCCAATCGAACACCGTCACGGGCCGCGCCGACCGCGTCGAGCGCCGCGAGCAGCTCCTCGTCCGCTCGAGACTCCCGCCGCTGACGCAAGTTCAGTCGGCTCGCCGAGCGCGTCACGCAACTGCGCGTACTCGTCGTCAGTTCCGACGACCGGCAGCACGGTCGGGGTGACCGTTCGGACAGCGCGGCAAGGTCGGTGCTGGTTGCTTCGCGCGCCGCTGCTGGGAACGCTCGGCGTGGGTCGGGTTCGATCTCGTACACCCAGCCGCGAACGTGGCGGCGGTTGGTGCGTGCAACGACAACTGGCGGATCGCTTCGGCGCCGGTCATGCCGGCGTCGAGGAGGTGGTGGGCGGCGAGCTCCCAGGTGTGCTCCTCCGCCTGACCGCCAACCGTCACGACCGGCCCGGGCTCACCCGCCCGAGCAAACCGCCCGAAGCGAACAGACGCAGCAGCCCGACACCCCTACCCAGCACGAGCAACCCCTCAGACGGCGATTTTCAACATCCAGCTAGAGACGGGTCAGACCCGACAAGCGGAGCACCACCACCATTCGCATTGGCGCCGGAAGGCACCCTTCGCGCCGCTGTGAGCTCGTTTTACGGGGCGCCGCACGGCGTGCCGCGGCCGTCGGCGAACCAGCTGGATGTCGGGCGACAGCAGGACGCGAGTGAAGGTCTCGCATTGTTAGGTGGTCCGTACACGGAGCACGACGAGTGCGGCGGAGAGGGCGACGACGCCCCAGGCCGTCGCCTTGAGCGCTGCTTCGAGGGGTGCGAGGAGCTTGGTGGTGGTGAGCGGCTCGCGCCGACCGTCTTCGTGGACGAGTTCTCCGTGGACAGACGTGACTCGGCGGCGCAGCGTTCGCGCGGGGGTGCTGAGGGAGCGCTGCGCGTTGGAGAGCAGGTAGCACGCACCTGCCGCAAGGAGGGCCGGTACGCCCAACGTGTGGGCCTGCGCGTAGTAGGCGGTGAGCACCGGGAACGCTCCCCACGCGGCGGCGAAGGTGAGGTCGTTGTGCAGACGTCCACGAAACAACTCGAGGTTGTACGCGCACGCGAGCGCAACACCGACGGCGATGAACACGGTCAATGCGGGCCCGACGCGTGCCACTCCAATGACTCCGAGCGCCACCGACCCGCACAGAGCCAGGGCGGCAGTGGTGACCAGCTGCCAGCTCGGGATGCGTGTGCGCAACGGTCTGTCGTGGAGCTCGTCGAGGGCGTGTGCGCACAGGCCGACGGCGAGGAAGAACGCGAGGAGCGTGGCGATCAGCGTGGTGCCGTTGAACTGCGGCGCGATCGTGGCGCCGATGGCGACGTAGCCCAGGTGCCACAACGTGTACGGGGGGTGAAGCAGGAGCCACCAGTCCGCCCAGGCTCGTCGCGCCGTGCCATCGGACGATTTCGCCGCGTAGAACGCTGGTGGCAGTGGCCGGGCGGGTTTGGTCACGACGACCTGCTCGGT
>JAODBQ010000524.1 GCA_025464045.1 Ilumatobacteraceae bacterium | reverse complement strand
GGTCGGCCCGGGCGGGGCACGATCGGTCTCGTCCCAGCGATCGTCGACTCCGTCGGCCCGGTCCCGGTGATTGCCGCGGGCGGCATCGCCGACGGCCGTGGGCTCGCCGCCGCGCTGGCGCTCGGCGCAGCAGGGGTCAGCATGGGCACGCGGTTCTACGCGACCACCGAGGCGATCTCCGATCCCGCTGCCGCCGATCTGCTGGTACGCGGTCATAGCGACGACACGACGCGGACGCCCGTGTTCGATCTCGTGCGCGGGCCGCCGTGGCCCGCAGGGATCGATGGGCGCGTGCTGCGCAACGTCACGGTCGAGCGCTGGGAGGACGACGACTCGCCGGCCAGTCGAGCCGCCCTGACGCGCACGTATCGAGACGCCGCGGCGACCGATTACTCGATCAGGGCGCTTTGGGCCGCTGACGGCCTCGACCTCATACATGCCGTGCCATCGGCGCACGACGTGCTCGCCGAGATCGTTGCCGACGCCGAGCGAACGGTGCGCGCTGCAGTCAAGCAGCTGCGCGGCAGCGATGCCCAGGACGGAGGCGCATCGTGAACAGGCGGATCACCGGCTTCACGGCAGACGACGAGGGCGAGTGGATGGCGCAGCTCGGCTGCTTCCACCGCCAGCACGTGCGTCACCGACCGCCGTTCCGCGACGCCCCATGGGTGCTCGACGACGATGCCCGGTCGCGACGGGTCGGCACGTTCCTCGACTGCCTCCTGTGCGATCGCGCCGAGCTGCCCGATGGGCTCGACGTCGTTCGCACGACGGCGGTCTGGGACGAGACCGACCTGCCCGCGCCGTTGCAGCGGAGCCACCGGATCGCGCCGGGCACGTGGGGCCGGTTGCGGGTCATCTCCGGACAGGTCGGGTTCCGCGCCGACACCGACCCGCCGCTCGAACGAATCATCGCCGCCGGCGAGATCCAGGCGATCCCACCGACCATCGACCATGCCGTCGAGCTGCTCGGGCCGGTGGAGCTGTGCATCGACTTCCTGCGCGACGCGCGATGACCGCGGACACGAACGTCGGGCCGCAGGCCGGGCTGCTGCGCGGTCGACGGGCGATCGTCACGGGCTCGTCGCGTGGGCTGGGCAGGGCGTATGCCAAGGCTCTCGCCGCGCAGGGCGCAAGCGTCGTCGTCAACGGCACGACCGCCGAGCTCGTCGAGGAGTGCGTCGCCGAGATCTCCGCGGACGGCGGCACCGCCGTCGCCAGCGTGCACTCCGTCGCCACGTTCGACTCGGCCGAGGCGATCGTCGGCACCTGCGTCGACGCGTTCGGCGGGGTGGACATCCTCGTCAACAACGCCGGGGTCACCGCGGAGCGGATGATGTTCAACATGACCGAGGCGGAGTTCCGGGCAACGCTCGACGTCGACTGCTTCGGCACCTTCGCCGTCAGCCGGTTCGCCGTGCGCGACATGCGCCCGCGGGGGTGGGGGCGGATCGTCAGCACCGGCGACATCTCCGCCCAGACAGGCTTGCTCGGCGGGACGAACGTCGCTGCGGCCAAGGGCGCGATCCTCGGGATGACCTACACGTGGGGCGCCGAGCTGGCCCGCTGGGGGATCACCGCGAACTGCATCATCCCCGAGGCCTACACGCGGCTGCACGATCCGATCTACCGCAAGGCGATCGAGCTCGCCGAGCGGCGCGGCGACGCGGTGCCGACATTCGCGGAGATGGTGCAGCGCACCGCCCGACCCGACGAGATCACCGGCCTGCTCGTGTACCTCGCCAGCGATGACTCCGCCTGGCTCACCGGCCAGGTGCTGACGATGACGAAGACCCGCATCGCGCTGTGGTCGCACGCGGCCGAGAAGCGCGACCTGTGTGACCCGGAGGGCGTCACGCTCGACCAGATCCGCAGCCGGATCGAGGACGCCTTCGGAGCCGCCGTCGAGCCGGTCGGGATCGACGAACCGTGGGCGGCGACCTGACGCGGACCGCGACCACGCCGGCAGCACCGCACGCGGACGTGTCACAGTGACGGACGATGCGGGTGCTGATCGTCGAGGACGAGGTGTCGATGGCCAACTCGTTGAAGGCCGGCCTGGAGGCGGAGGGCTACCTCGTCGACGTCTCCCACGACGGGTTGGACGGCCTCTGGCGGGCCACCGAGTTCGAGTTCGACGCGATCGTGCTCGACATCATGCTGCCCGGGTTGAACGGGTTCCTGGTCGCCGAGCGCCTGCGCGAGGCGGGGCGCGAGGTGCCGATCCTGATGCTCAGCGCGAAGGACGGCGACCTCGACCAGGCCGAGGCGCTCGACACGGGCGCCGACGACTTCCTCGGAAAGCCGTTCTCCTATCCGCTGCTGCTCGCCCGTCTGCGCGCGCTCATCCGCCGCGGTTCGTCACGACAGTCGAACGTGCTCACGGTCGGAGACCTGCGCATCGATCTCGCCGCGCATCGCTGCTGGCGCGGTGACACCGAGGTCGAGCTGACCCCGCGGGAGGACGCGCTGCTCGTCTACCTCGCCCATCGCGCCGGTGAGGTGGTCAGCAAGACCGAGCTGCTCCGCCACGTCTGGCTCGACGAGGAGACCGATCCGAACGCGGTCGAGGTCTACATCGGCTACCTGCGTCGCAAGATCGACGCGCCCTTCGGGCGGGCATCGATCGAGACCGTCCGTGGACGGGGCTACCGCCTGGTGGCGGGCCCGGCACCGAACGACGCGACGTGAACCGGGTTCGAGCCGAGTGAGCGCGACGTGACCTGGCCGCGGCGCCTGCGTTCGGTGCGGGTGCGGATCACGATCCTGACCACCGCGGCGCTGGCGATCGGGCTGCTGATCACCGCCGTCGCGCTGCTCGCCGTGCTGCGCCGATCGCTGCTCGATGCGCAGGCCGGCTCGGGGCCGCGCCGCGCGGCCGAGCTCGCCGCGCTGGCGTCGAAGGAACCGCTGCCGAACCCGTTGCCGGCGATCGACGCCGACCCGCCGACCGTGCTCCAGATGCTCGGCACCGACGGGTCGGTCGTCGCCGCGAGCAGCCAGCTGCAAGGTGCCGACGCGCTGCTGCCTGCATCGGCCCGTGGTCGCCGCGTCCTCCACGAGCTCCCCGGGCTCGGCGACGAGACGTGGCTCGCCGAACCCACACCGGCAACCGTCGGTGGCCGGCCGGTGGTGTTGATCGTGCTGACGTCGCTCGCGGGGTACGACCGGGGTGTCCGGCTGCTGCGCAACTCGCTGCTGGTCACCGTGCCGGTCCTGATCGTCGTGGTCGCCGCACTGGTCTGGTGGGTGGTCGGTCGTGCGCTGCGGCCGGTGGAGACGATGCGGTTGGAGGTCGCGAGGATCACCGGCGAGCGACTCGACCGTCGTGTCCGCCAGCCGGTGATCGCCGACGAGATCGGTCGCCTCGCGGGGACGTTGAACGACATGCTCGATCGTCTGCAGTCGTCGCGCGATGCGCAGCGCCGGTTCGTCGCCGACGCCTCGCACGAGCTGCGCACGCCCATCGCGAACATCCGCGTCGCGCTGGAGGTGGCGGCGGCGCACCCCGACCGCGCCGACTGGCCGGGCATCGCCGACGACGTGCTCCGACAGGACGACCGGATGGAGCGGCTGACGGCCGACCTGCTCGCGCTCGCGAGGGCCGAGGCGGCCCGAGGATCGCCGGCGACCACCACCCGGGTCGATCTCGCGCGTCTCGTCGCCGACGAGCTGGACCGTCCACTCCCCGGCGGTGTGCGCCTCGCCTCCGCCGGTCCAGTGCCGGACATCGAGGTTCTCGGAGACCACGACCAGCTCGCCCGGGTGCTCTCCAACCTCGTCGACAACGCGCTGCGCCACGCCCGCCGCCACGTCACCATCGCGCTGTCGCGAGGCTCGGCGTGGGCCGAGATCCGCGTCGTCGACGACGGTCCGGGCATCGCCGCCGAGGACCGCGACTCGGTGTTCGAGCCGTTCGTCCGCCTCGACGCCCACCGCACCCGCTCCGGCGGCGGCACCGGTCTCGGGCTGTCGATCGTGCGCGAGGTCGTGCGCGCCCATCGCGGCAGCGTGCAGGTGTTGGACAACGATCCCGGTGCGGTGTTCGTCGTCCGCCTCCCGCTGCAGTGAGGAGCGCGCGGTCGCACCCGGTGCACCAGCAGCCAGGAACTGGCCGAGCGCGGTCTCAGGGTTCTCACAGGAGTCGGTCCGTAGGGTGACGGCCATGACGTCGAGTCGCCGGATCAACCGCCGCTGGGCTGCGCCCGTGATCGCCCTCGTGGCGATCACCGGGATCAGCGTCGGCCCCAACTTCCTCAGCGCGGGCGCCGACTCGCCCAACCTCCCGCCGCTCACCCCGGCCGAGCTCCTCGTCAAGGCGAGGACCGCGCAGGTCACGGCGTTGTCGGGCACCGTCGAGCTGACCAGCAACCTCGGGCTGCCGTCGCTCGACTCGCTCGGCGCGCTGGGTGGTGGCGGGTCCGACACCTCCATCGCCAGCCTGGTCAGTGGCACCCACACTGCGCAGGTGTGGATGGACGGCCCGGACCACGTCCGCGTGGCCACCACCGCGCCGCTCGCGGAGACCAACTGGATCCGCAACGGCAGCGACCTGTGGAGCTACGACAGCGCGACGCTGACCGCCACCCACGCCACCGTCCCGGCCGACACCGCCTCGACGGACACGACAGATCCGACCGGCACGAAGGATCCGACCGGCACGACGGGCTCGTCGTTGCCCGACCCCGTGCACGACACACCCGTCGAGTTCGCCCAGTCACTGCTCGACAAGGTGACGCCGACCACCACCGTCACCATCGACGCGACGAAGATGGTGGCCGGGCGGGCCGCGTACCAGCTGGTGCTCAGCCCGAACGCGGCCGACTCGACGATCGGCACGGTCACCTTCGCCGTGGACGCGGCCACCGGGCTCCCGCTGGACGTCAAGATCACCGCGACGTCGGGCTCGACCGCGTTCGAGCTCGGTTTCACCACGATCAACTTCGACACCCCGGCCGCCTCGACGTTCGACTTCACCCCGCCGCCCGACGCACAGGTGGTGGAGGCCAAGGACGCGACCGCGCTCCTCGGCACCGGTGGACGGACGTTCGAAGGTCGGCGCGACAGCAGTCAGCCAGCAGCGCCATCGACGGCACCGCCGCCCGCGACCGACGGGACCACCAGCAGCACACCGGACAGCAACGGGCTCGCCGACCACGTCACGACCGTCGGCAGCGACTGGACGACCGCGGCGATCATCTCCGGCGCAACGATCCCGTCGCAGGTCGGACCGCTGCTGCAGGGAGCAGACCGGTTCTCCGTCGGCTCGACGAGCGGACGGGTGATCACCACGACGCTGTTCACCGTGCTCGTGCTCGACGACGGCCGGATCGCGATCGGCGCGGTGCAGCCGGCGGCACTCGAGGCGCTGGTCGCCAGCGCTCCGGCGTGAGTGCTCCGGCTGTCGATCAGCTGCATCCGTCTGCCGGCGAACCGCTCGTCCCGACCGGGACTCCGGCGATCGTCACCGAGGGGCTGACCAAGCGCTTCGGTTCGGTCGCCGTCGTCGACCAACTCGCGCTCGAGGTGCCGGCGGGTTCGGTGTTCGGCTTCCTCGGGCCCAACGGATCGGGCAAGACGACCACGATCCGGATGCTGCTCGGCCTGATCTCGCCCAGCGCCGGCGAGGTCGAGCTGTTCGGACGCCCGATGCCGAGCGCGTCCGACGAGGTGCTGCCGCAGGTCGGCGCGCTCGTCGAGGGACCGGCGTGCTACCCCTGGCTCACCGGTAAGCAGAACCTCGAGCGGATCGACGCCGCCGGTCCGCACGGCGAACGATCGACGCGGCCGGCACGCATCGCCCTGGCGCTGGAACGGGTCGGGCTCAGCGCGGCGCAGGACAAGAAGTTCAAGGCCTACAGCCTCGGCATGCGCCAGCGCCTCGGCCTTGCGTCGGCGCTCCTGCGACCGCGGCGGATGCTGATCCTCGACGAACCGACCAACGGCATGGACCCCCAGGGCACCCGCGAGATCCGCCACCTGATCCGCGAGCTCGCCGCCGACGGCACCACCGTCTTCCTGTCCAGCCACCTGCTCGCCGAGATCGAACAGGTCTGCACGCACGTGGCGATGATGAGCCTCGGCAAGCTCGTCACCCAGGGCTCGCTCGCCGCACTCCAAGGTGCCAACGCCGCTCGCGTCGAGGTGCAGACCGACGACGTCGGGCGGGCCGTCGAGATCCTGCGCTCCCTCGGTCTCGAGGCCGAGGTCCAGGAGGGCAACGTCCGCGCCGAGCTCGGTGACCGACGCCCGGAGGACCTGTCCCACGCCCTCGTCACCGGCGGCGTCGGACTGCGCGGCTTCACGATCGAGCGCCCGTCGTTGGAAGACACGTTCGTGGCGCTCACAGGGGAGGGCTTCGATGTTGCTCGCTGAGCTGCGCCACCTGTTCCGCCGCAGACGCATCCAGGCGCTGCTCGTCGTCCTCGCGCTCGTGCCGATCGCGATCGTCGTCGCGCTCAAGCTCTCCGGCGGCCCGACGCGCGGCGAAGGCCCGACGTTCCTCAACCAGGTCACCAACAACGGGGTGTTCGCCGCGCTCGCCGCGCTCGTGATCACGTTGCCGGTGTTCCTACCGCTCGCGGTGTCGATCGTCGCCGGTGACGCGATCGCCGGCGAGACCGGGCTCGGCACGATGCGCTACCTCCTCATCCGACCCGCAGGTCGATCGCGGCTGCTCGCGGTGAAGGCCGCCACGGTCGTCGCGTTCTGCTTCGCGGCGACCGCCGTGGTGGCCGCCGCCGGACTGATCGTCGGTTCGATCCTGTTCCCTGTCGGACGGGTCACCACGCTGTCGGGGGACACGCTGTCGGTGTGGTCCGGCATCGGACGGATCGCCATCGCGGCGCTGCTCGTCGCGCTGTCGTTGCTGGGCCTCGCGGCGATCAGCTTCTTCGCCTCGACGCTCACCGACGTCGCCATCGGCGCGATGGCCGCGACGCTCGGGATCCTGATCCTGTCCGGCATCCTCGACGCCATCCCCCAGCTCTCCGCGATCCAGCCGTGGCTGTTCACCCACAACTGGCTGTCGTTCGGCGACGTGATGCGCACTCACATCACCTGGACCGGGATCACCAAGAACCTCGGCCTCCAAGCGGGCTACGTCGTCGTCTTCACGAGCGCCGCCTGGGCCCGCTTCACCTCCCGCGACGTCCTCGCATAGCCCACCGCGGCCCGCGTGTGCGGCGCGTCAGGTGGGGAAGAGGTCGGTGGCGGCGAGGTAGCCGGGTTCGAGCAGCTCGGTGGACGGCGCGGCAGCGGCGATCGCCTGGCGGAGCGGCTCCATCGCGGTGGGCACCGAGAAGCCGGGCAGCCAGTCGTCGTGGTGGCTGAGCACAACCCGCTTCGGCTGCACCGCCGCCACCTGCCGCGCGACGAAGTCGGCCAGCGAGCCCTGGATCGGCTCGCCGTCGATGTTGCCGCGCCCGGCCGCGGCGAGGATCGCGACGTCGGGACGGAGCCCGTCGAGGATGCCCGTCCAGTGGCCCGACGTGTCCTGATAGAGCAGCGAGCCCTCCGGCGTCTCGAACAGGTACAGCAGCGCACCACCGTCGCCGCGCGAGCTGTGCGCGACGAACGACGTCCGCAGGTGCTCGACCGCCGCCGGCGACAGGGCCGTGCCGAGGAACGCCTGCAGCTCTTGCATCCGTGCGTGCTGCTCCTGCCAGGTCACCCCGAGGTCGCCGAGGCACTCCTCGCCGCTCTGCGACATCTTGCCCTGCGACCACACGCAGCTGTGCTGGCTCGGGAACACCGACACGGTCACGTCGTGCGACAACCGCACCCGCTCGCCACCCGCGACGCAGATCATCCGCTCCCCGGGCACGCCGGCCGCCTCCAGGACGCGGATCGTCTCGTAGCTGCCGATCAGCGTGGCGTTCGTGCGCGCCATGATCCGCTCGGCGCCGTAGAGGTGATCGAAGTGGGAGTGCCCGACCACGATCCAGTCGCACTCGTCGATGTCGTCGGCCGTGAGCCCGGTGCCCGGCGCATCGGCGGCGCGGTCGATGTACGCATCGAGGAAGATCGTCAGTCCACTCGTGCGCAGCCGGAACGTCGCGCACCCGTACCAGTCCAGTGTGGCCACGACCGCAACGTAGTGCCGTGATCGCTCGCTCGGGGGCTCGACGACGGGGCGGCTACTGCTTGGCGAGCAACGCGGCGAGCGCGGACTCGATCCGCTCCAGGCGAGCATCGATCGCCGACGTGTCGGCCGAACCGTTGGCCTCGGCCGCGACGGCGGCCCGGCACCCCTGGAGCATGCGATTGCTGTCGCGCTCCTCGGAGATGTAGCGCCCCATCAGCTCACCGGTGTGGATGTCGATGGTGAGATCGTCCATGAAGCGGGCGAAGACATCGGTGCCCATCGGCGCGACGCCGATGTTCAGCTGCTCGAACTTCTCGCAGTCGGCCAGCGTCGTCGAGCGGGCGATGGCCATCCGCGACGCGTGGCTCGGAGCCTCGCTCGGGCGCACGGAGAAGCCGAGCTCGTTGATCCGCTTGGCGAAGCTCTTGGCGTGCTCGCCTTCGCGCAGCATCACCGCTTCGAGGACCGCCTTCACATCGGCGCGCGGGGTGGCCGCTGCCCATGCGCAGAAGAGCTCCTCACCGTCGGCCTCGCCGACCGCGATCGAGTTCAAGAGTCCCAGGTACGAGGGCTTGTCGCTCATCTGTTCATCTCCTTCATCCAGGTGTGTTCGTCTTGGTCTGACCATACGGCCACACGACCGGTCGAATCCACGTGGGCGGCGGGAGCGGCTCGGCGGTCGGCCGCGAGGTTCCGCGGTGGTGCGTTCCCTGACCGTGCGTTCCGCGGCGGTACTCGGTCAGCTCGCGGCCGGCGCGGTCGCCGTGGATCCGTTCGTCGCGGTCGAACCGTTCGAGGCGGTCGTTGCGCTCGCCGCCCACGCCCGTGCCTGCGCCACGTCGGCGCCGATGCCCTTCGCGATGTAGCCGGCATCCGAGCCGATGGTGAGGAACCGCATCCCGCGATCGAGCAGCACCTGCGCGTTCTTCGGGCTCATCGCCACGCCGCCCGGGATGCGCCCGTGCCGTTGGCAGGCGGCGATCACCTGGTCGGTGGCGGCCAGGAGGTCCGGGTTCGATCCGGTGACGTCCAGGCCGAGCCCGAGGTCCAGCGCCAGATCGACCGGGCCGACGAGGATCGCATCGACGCCGGGGGTCGACACGATCGCGTCGAGGTTGGCCAACCCCTCGGCCGTCTCGATCATCAGCACGCACGTCACCGGCGCCTCGCCGGACGCCGGGTCGTAGAAGCGCCTGATCGGACCGAACGAGCGCTTGCCCAACGGTGGGTAGCGCATCGCCTGGGCGGCGATCAGCGCCTGCTCGGGAGTCGACACCATCGGCACCACGACACCGATCGCTCCCATGTCGAGCACGCGCATGATCAACCGCGGATCGCTCCAGCCGACGCGGACGAGCGCGCTCGAACCGCCGAGCTCGATGGCCTGGATGAGCGGCAGGAGGTCGGCCTCCGTCCCGGCGCCATGCTGCAGGTCCAGCAGCACCCAGTCGATGCCGGAGCGGCCGAGCACCTCGGCGGTGGGTTGCGACGGTGCGGCGGACCAGACGCCGAACGTCGGTCGGCCCTCGGCCGTCGCCTGTTGGATGACGTTCATCGGTTCTCCCGTCGTTCGTCGCCGCGATCAGCGTGCTCAGCGGCACCCTAGGACCGCGCGTCGCGCGACGACGACGTGGGCCCGCATGCCACGCCCGACTCGCCACGAGGCCGACTCGCCACGAGGCCGACTCGCACCGGGCGAGAGCCGGTGTGTCAGTTCGGGGCCGACGACGGCGGGGCGGCTGCCAGCTGGGTCCGGCGGGTCTGCAGCGTGTACCCCACCGGCCAGACCACGCACGCCACCACGATCAGGACGTCGCCGAGCAAGACGGAGCCTTGCAGAACGCTGACGAGACCGCCGACGATCACCCCAACCGCCACGTACCAATGCAGGTTGTTGAGCATCGGAGCACCTCGTCGTCGTTCAGCCCTCTTTGATCATGTCCGGTACCCGCCCAGCGCGAGCTCCAACCGCGCCCCGCTCGACGACGTGGTGCGACCCCCACTGCGAACAACGGCACGGCGAACGGCGCGAACATGGCGTCGTGAGCTACGAGCACCTGCACATCGCGCACGATGGAGCGGTCGTCACGATCGTCCTCGACCGCCCGGAGAAGCGCAACTCCTTGTCGCTGGACGTGATGCGCGAGCTCACGGCTGCGTTCGCCGAGGCCGGCCGCACCGACGCGACCGGCGTCGTGCTGGCCGCCACCGGCCCCGTCTTCTCGGCTGGCCACAACTTCGCCGACATGGCCGGGGCAACGCTGAGTGAGGCCCGCGAGGTCTTCGAGGTGTGCACGACGATGATGGACGTCGTCCAGCACATCCCCCAGGTGGTCATCGCCCGCGTGCATG
>JAODBQ010000521.1 GCA_025464045.1 Ilumatobacteraceae bacterium | reverse complement strand
CGGGTCGATGGGCAGGAGAAGCAGGTCGAGCTGGCATCGAAGCCGGTGCTGTGGGACGAGCGACAACACGCGAGCCAGCTGACCATGTGGGAACCGGTACGTGGTGCGGACCGGCTGCAACAGGTGGCGACGGGCATTCGCGTGGACGTGGCCGAGGCGGTCGTCATCGTCGACACGAACTCGCGGATCCAGAGCTTCAACGAGTCCGCCGAGCGGCTCTACGGCTGGCGGGAGGCGGAAGTCATCGGTCAGGAGCTCGACGTGGTGATCCCGTGGTTCGGGAACGACGCTGACCGGGACACCGCGCAGCGTCGACTGCGCGAGGAGGGGCGCTGGCACGGCCGAGCGGCCCAGCGGCGGCGCGACGGGGGCGTGGTGCACGTGCTGGCCTCGACCACCCTGCTGACCGACGGCTCGGGTCAGCCCGCCGGGGCGATCTCGGTCAACCGACCGATCGGCGACGATGTCGCCAGCGCCGCCGATCCAGCTGGCATGCCGGCCCTTGGCGACGACTTGCGACGTGGGCTTGCCAACGACGAGCTCGTGGTCGTGTACCAACCAATCGTTCGTCTCGACGACGCGACGCCGGTGGGCGTCGAGGCGCTCGTGCGCTGGGACCATCCCACGCGCGGTTTGCTGCTGCCGGGCGAGTTCATCGAGGTGGCGGAGCGAACAGGCCTCATCGACCAGCTCGGCGCCCTCGTCGTCGAGCTTGCCTGCAGACAGGTGCAGCAGTGGCGCGCCGCCGGCATCGACCTGTACCTCTCGGTCAACGTCTCGGCGCGCCAGCTCGCGGACGTGTGCCTCCCGGCGCGGCTCGCCGACATCCTGCAACGGACCGGGCTGAACCCCGAACAGCTGTGGATCGAGATCACCGAGACCGCGCTCGTCGAAGACCTCGAACAGGCCCGAACGGGATTGCACCAGATCGACGAGCTCGGCGTCCACGTCTCGATCGACGACTTCGGGACCGGCTGGGCAAGCCTGACCTACCTCCACGAGTTCCCGGTGCACGCGCTGAAGATCGACCAGGTCTTCGTCGACGGTCTCGGCCGGCGTCCGTGCGACGAGGCGATCGTCAAGTCGATCATCGGTCTTGCCCGCGAGCTGGGCCTCGACGTCGTCGCCGAAGGCATCGAGACGCTCGACCAGCGCGCGTTGCTCTACCAGCTCGGATGCGAGAAGGGGCAGGGCTACCTGTTCGGCGTGCCGGTGCCGGCCGCGGAGCTCGTCCTGATGGCGCACAGGTCCTGACGATCGCCGACGGGCCGGGCTACGGCACGATGACGCGTGTCGCGAGGCGGTCGTTGCCGTACACGTGCGGGACCTCGGCGCCGCTGAGCTGGCGCAGGACGACGTACGTCTCGTTCGCGTTCTGCAGGTCGAGGGAATCGGGCCGCACGTCCCAGCCGGGAACGGTCCGCATCGCGGTGATGAACCAGTGCTCGGCGACATCGGTGTAGCCGTGGATGCGGCCGCCACAGCCGGCATGGTCCTCGAAGTCGAGGTGGGTGGTGGCCACGACGACCGACCCGTAGGCGGCGCTGGTGAAGCTGCGCCGCCCTTCGTCGCGGTCATTGCCCGCGGGCGGCGCGTAGATGCGCATGTGGGCGGTGAAGTCGCTCGTCGAGCAGTTCTCGCCGAATCGCTTGACACCCCCGTCCCGCACGAAGCCGGCGGAGGCGGCACCAGGTCCGGCCGCGCGAGCCTCGAGGTACATCGTGCTGCCCGTGTCGCAATACGTCCAGGGCGTCGCGGTGGCGTGGCAGAGCGCATCCTTGATGCGCGCGATCGTCGCGTTCCCGGTGAACACGAACGTCACCGGCCAATCGACGGCACCCTGACCGTCCTGGCGGTAGTCGTAGTTGGAGAACAGGTTGTCGTCGCCGGGCAGGTGCACCAGGGCGGCCGGCGAGTTCTCGATGCGGACCGACGGCACGATCGGACGTGTTGCCGACAGCGTGAGCGATGCGGTCACGACGAGGCCGACGAGGAGGCGCATCAGTCGGCACTCTCGAAGTCGGGATCGCGGTGCTGCTCGGGCTCGACGGGCCGCACCTTGGTGGCTGTCGCCGGATCCGCTGCGTCGTCCTCCTGCGGCGTGACCCCGACGATGACGACGCGCTGCGTTGCGAACATGCGGATCACGTCGAGCCCACGCAGGTTCGTGATCAGCGACGTGATCGGTTCCGGTGTCCCGTGGTGCGAGCGGACGAGGTCCATCGTGACGGCGGGTACCGCGGCCGGAAGGGCGAGGCGGGCCATCACTCCGACCGGCTGCGGCGTGTCCTCGTCGAAGACGGGGAACAACGCCGACACCGTCAGGCCGGCCAGCTCCGGGTGGTCCTGGACGAGGCGAGTGGCCAACGCCGCGCTCCACGACTCGGCATCCTGCAGCTGCACGCCGTCGAGCGGCTCGAGCTGTCGACGGGTGGTCGGGTCCTGTCGCGTCGCCGAGGTCGGACCGCCGCTCGTGTCCACGGCACAGCTCGCCATCACGGTGCACGCCAGCGCCGCGAGCAGCGCGGTGCAGCGCCACCAACTCGCCCGTCGTGACGACCTTCGCAGCCGTGGATCTCCCCGTCGTTGACGTCCGCTGTCCATCGCGATCACCAGCGTTTCATGTCGTCGTCGTGCTCCGCGAGGGTGTGGGATGCGTTTGGTCCGCGACGGTCGATGGCCGGCAGCCGATGGCGAGCTCGGTCACGAGCCGTCGCGGCGCGCGTCCGGCGCGGCCGACGGCATCAGGTCGGCGTGTTCGATGCGTCCGTCGGCGTGGCGAGCGAACCGGCCTGCGTCGCGCGGGTGGACGGGATCGTCCGTCGGCCACGGCCATCCACCGAAGCCGGTACGGCGATAGTCGGAGAACGCCTGCTCGATCTCCTGCTGCGTGTTCATCACGAACGGGCCGTACGTCGCAACGGGTTCACCGATCGGCCGTCCCTGCAGCACGAGCGCCTCCGTGCCGTATGGGCCGCCGACGATCTCGACGGGCTCGTCGCTGCGGACCACGGCACCGGTCGATGCCTCCAGGTCGTGATCGCCGATGTGCACCGAACCTTCGAACACGTAGACCGTGCGCACCGTCGTCGGATCGCGTGTGGGTGGCATCGTCCAACGCGCCTTCGGCTCGCTGACCACGTGCCAGATCGCGAGGTCGGCGGACGGTCGCGAGGCCCACGAGCTCGGCGGCGGCGAGGGGGGTGTCAGCCCGGCGAGCGGTCCGGCGACGACCGTGACCTCGGTGGTGTGGCCGTGGTCGTCGGTGGCAACGTGGCGCGGGATGTCCTCGTTCCACAGCATCGTGAAGTACGGCTCGACCATCTTGTCCGAGGCCGGCAGGTTCAGCCAGATCTGGAAGAGCTCGCACGGGTTCGGTCCGTCGCGGTCGAGCAGCGGGAACATCTCGCAATGCACGATCCCCTCGCCGGCGGTGAGCCACTGGACGTCGCCACGGCCGAATCGGGCGGTGGCCCCGAGCGAGTCGGAGTGGTCGACGTATCCCTGGCGGACGAAGGTGACCGTCTCGAACCCGCGATGAGGGTGCTGCGGGAACCCCGGCACCGTGCTGCCGTGGTACATCCGCCAGCCGTCGGCGCCGGAGAAGTCCATGCCCAGGTCGCGAGCCGTGAGGGACGCGGCCGGGCCCATGTGCTCGTTGGCCTCGGGGTACTTGTCGAGGTGGTGGACGCAGAACAGGAACGGGTCGACGGTCGCCCACGTGAACCCGAGGGGGATGGTCTGCAGGACCGGATCAGTCATCGCTGGTTCCCTTCGTCGTCGGCCCAACTGTAGGACCGGGTGGGTGGCGGTTCGACCGCACGCGTCACGACGAGCTCGGGCGGGCTGTGCGGCTGAACGCGCTCTGGATCAGGTCGGGAGCTTGGTGACGTCGATCTGGTACAGCTCGACGGCGTTGGAGAAGCACATCCGCTCGACCTCGTCGTCGGGCACACCCGACATGATCTTCTGCAGGACCGTCATCGAGTTCGGCCAGATCGAGTCGTGGTGCGGGTAGTCGTTGCCCCAGCACAGGTTGCGCACGCCGATGTCGTGCCGGGTGGCGATGCCGTCCGGATCGTCCTCGAAGGTCACCGACACGTTGCGGTGGAAGTAGTCGCTGGGCTTCATCGTGAGGTAGTCGACGGCGAGGTGCGGTGTGCGGTAGATGGCGTGATCGAGCCGTCGCAGGAAGTGCGCGACCCAACCGGTCTCGAACTCGGAGACGACGACGCGCACGTCGGGGTACCGCTCGAACACCCCGCCGCAGATCAGGTCGATGACGGTGTTGGCCACCGAGGTGTGGGCGAGCGTGTAGCCCTTGATGGTCGTGCCGGGCGGGCCCCAGTGCTCGGCCAGTCCGGTGAGCCAGTCGGTGCCGGTGAAG
>JAODBQ010000520.1 GCA_025464045.1 Ilumatobacteraceae bacterium | reverse complement strand
CACGCGACAGGCCCGGCTCGGGGGTGTGCAGGTAGGTCAGCCGCGGGTCGGCCTCGGCCATCGGTCGCAGGATCTCGCCGGTCGAGTCGTCGGTGCTCTGGTCGACGACGATCATGTCGAAGGCCGGGTAGTCGTTGGCGAGCACCGTCTTCACCGCCTGGCCGATGCTCGCGTGGCGGTTCCGGGTGCACATGACCGCGGACACAGCGACCTGGTTACTTGTCGTCGGGGAGGACATGCTCCATCACCTCTTCGTTCTCGTTCCGCCGTCCGCCGGGCCGACCGGTTCCGCGGAACTGATCCACGGCCTTGCGCACGTCGGCGAGTCTAATTGTCCTGAACAGCAGGGATGCGAGGACGTAGAGGACCACGCCGATCACTGCCTTGATGAACAACTCGAGCTCGCTGAGGACGAGCAGGGGGACGGCCATCAGCACGTTCGCGGCGATGCAGCGCGCCGCGAACGACTTCGTCTCGCGATCGAAGATCCCCGGCCGGCGCAGGCGGAACGCGCCGACGACCATGAAGATCTCGGTCAGCACGGTCACGACGGCGGCACCGATCGCACCGTTGTGCCACCAGTGCTTCGACAGTTGGATGAGCAGCACCGTCAGGGGAGGGTTGGCGATCGCTGCGATCAACGCGGTGATCGCGTATCGGTTCTGACGATCGCTGGCGATCAGGATCGCACCGAGCACGGTGGAGATCGCCGCGAGCGGGATGTGCACCGCGAGGATGCGGATCAGTAGCGCCGTGCCCTCGAAGCCCTGGTTGTAGAGCAGGTCCATCAGGTCGTACGCCACGATCACCACGCCGGTCGCAGCGGGGATCGACACCGCGATCACCAGCCGCAGCGAACGGTTGGCGAGCGAGACGAACCGTTCGCTCTGCTCCTGGGCGAAGGCCGACAGCGATGGCGTGGACGCACCGACGACGATCGTGGCGACGAACACCGGGATGCTGACCCAGCGGTAGGCGAGCGCGTAGCGGCCGACGGTCTCGTTGTTCGTCAGCGCCTCGAGCAGGGGGATGTCGACGGTGCCGTAGATGAGGATCAGCCCGGACAGCACGAGCAGCGGCAGGCCACCTCTGATGATCCGCCGCCAGACCGTGAAGTCGATGTGGGTGTGGTCCGCCACGAACTGCCATGCGTTCTTGATGTTGGCGAGCACCGGGATGATCGCGCCGATGACGTAGGCGGACGCGAAGGCCACCACGCCCATGTGCGTGAACAGCGCGAACAGCGCCAACGCCGCGGTGAGGTAGGTCTGGATGACCTGCCAGGCCGCGGGGCGCGCCATGCGATTGACGCCGGCCAGCGACGACGTCGCCACGTCGTTGAGCAGCGCGAGCAGCATGCCGAAGACGCCGATGCCGATCAGCGCCATGGCGGTACCGGAGTACCCGAGCGCGAGACCGAGGCCGAGGGCCAGCGCACCGAGCACGAACGCCACCAGCACCTTGAGGATCACCGCGTTGTAGACGTATGCACCGAGGGTGTCCGGATCGCGCGCGACGGTCTTGATGAGGTACGGCCCTGTGCCGAGCAGTCCGGCGAAGGTGAAGAAGCCGATGAACGCGGCCGTGAAGTTCAGCAGGCCGAAGTTCGAGGCACCGAGGCGATCAGGCGAGACGATGAGCACGACCACGGAGATCATCCACGTCAGCACCTGCGAGACGAACAGCCAGAGCATGTTCCGACCGATGACGCTCATCGACTTCGTCGATCCTCCCGCCATGTGCGTGGACAGCCTTTCGTTCGAGCCGGTGAACCGGAGGTCGTCGCGGCGACGGCCGGCGAACGGCGCCAAGACTAGAGGCCGGCCCTCCCTCGCCGGCCCCGACCGCGCCTGTCGCCCATGTGCCCGCGAATGGCCCGATGGTACGGTCCAGGCCGTGGCCGTACCGGCGAGTCGAACACGAATGCTCGCAAGAGGCGGGGCCGTCGTCCGACGCGCCCGGTCCGAGTGGCGTGGCCGCGGGGGCTGCGCATGAGCGAGGACCTCACCAACGACGCGCCGACGTCGCCTGCGGTGAGCGTGGTGATCCCGACGTACAACCGTTGCGATCGCCTGATCCGCGTCCTGACGGCCTTGGCCGCCCAGCGCGACGACGCGCTGTTCGAGGTCGTCGTCGTCTCCGACGGATGCACCGACGGCACCGACGAGTACCTCCGCGGGAAGACGACCCCGATGCCCGTGGTCGCGGTGTTCCAGGAGAACGCCGGCCCGGCCGAGGCGCGCAACCGGGGCACGGAGGCCGCCAGCGGACGTCTCGTGCTGTTCATCGACGACGACGTCGTGCCCGAGCCCGGTCTCGTCGCGGCACACGTGAAGGCCCACGGCGTCCATGGCGACGACGTGGTCGTCATCGGACCGATGCTCACCCCCGCCGACGCCGACCTGACCCCGTGGATCCGCTGGGAGCAGGCGATGTTGGACAAGCAGTACGCGCTCCTGGCGGAGCTCCCGAACGCGCACTACCGCAACTTCTACACGGGCAACGCCTCGATCTCCCGCAGCCGCATCCGCGACGTCGGCGGGTTCGATTCGAGGTTCCGCCGCGCCGAGGACGTCGAGCTCGCGTACCGGCTGGATCGCGCCGGCCTGCGCTTCGTGTTCGAGCCGGGCGCACGCTCGCTGCACTACGCCGAGCGCAGCTTCGAATCGTGGATCAACAACGCCTACGCGTACGGACGCAACGACATCGTCTTCGGGCGCGAGGGACAGACCGACGTGTTCGGCGCGATCGTGTTCAACTTCTGGAACCGGCACCCGCTGCAGCGCACGGTCGTGCTGGCCGCGTTGCCGCGGCCGCGGCTCGCCAAGGCGATGACGTGGGCGCTGCGGCGGGTGGCGTTGGTGGCCCACCGCGCCCACCTCGCCCGCGCCACCCGCCAGGCGCTCAGCGGCCTGTACGGCATCCGCTACCACCAGGGCGTCGCCGACGAGCTCGGCGGAGCCGACGACGCGCTCGAGCTGCTGCACACCGGCCGGCGGATGATGGCGGAGGCCGCCGCCGACAAGGCGAAGGTCAGCTGACGATCTCGACCTCGGGGATCGGCAGCACGAACTGGCCGCCCCATTCGCGGATGTGGGCCATGTCCGAGATGATCTCGTCGCGCAGGTTCCACGGCAGGATCAGCAGGTAGTCGGGACGGGTCTCGGCGATGTGCTCCGGCGCGTGGATCGGGATGTGCGTGCCGGGCAGGAAGAACCCCTGCTTGTACGGGCTGCGATCAACGGTGTACGCGATCATGTCCGCCCCGACGCCGCAGAAGTTGAGCAACGTGTTGCCCTTGGCCGGCGCCCCGTAGGCGACCACGGTCTTGCCCTGCGCGATCGCCTCGTCGAAGAACCGCCACAGGCTGCGCTTGGTGCGCAGCACCTGCGCCGCGAAGTCGCTGTAGGTCTCGAGCCGGTCGAGTCCGGCGGCGCGCTCGGCTTCCAGCAGCGCGTCGACGTGCGGCGTGTTCGGCTGTGCGGCATCGTCGTCGTGGCAGGCGAAGATGCGCAACGAGCCGCCGTGGGTCGGCTGCTCTTCGACGTCGAAGATCCGCAGACCGTGTCGGGCGAACACGGTCCGCACCGCGATGAGCGAGAAGTACGAGAAGTGCTCGTGGTAGATCGTGTCGAACTCGCTGTGCAGGATCAGCTGCAACAGGTGCGGGAACTCGATCGTGATCCGCCCGTCGGGCGCCAGCAGCACCGCGAGGCCGGCCACGAAGTCGTTGAGGTCGGGGACGTGAGCGAGCACGTTGTTGCCGATCAACAGATCAGCGCGCACGCCGGCCGCCACCTGCCGGCGGGCCTCGCTGGTGCCGAAGAACGCGACGTCGGTGTGGATCCCACGCTCCTGCGCCACCGCGGCGACGTTGGCCGCCGGCTCGATGCCGAGCACCGGCACACCGTTGGCGACGAAGTGCTGCAACAGGTAGCCGTCGTTGCTGGCGATCTCGACGACGAGGTTGTCGGCACCGAGGCCGAACCGCGGGATCATCGCCTCGACATAGCGCTTGGCGTGATCCACCCAACTCGACGAGTACGAGGAGAAGTACGCGTAGTCACTGAAGATCGCGTCCGGCGACTCGAACTCCAACAACTGCACGAGCAGGCAGTTCGAGCAGACGTAAGCGTGGAGCGGGTAGAACGACTCCGCCTTGCCGAGCGCCTCCGGTGGGAGGTACGAGTTCGCCATCGGCGACATGCCGAGGTCGCAAAAGGTGGCCTCCAGCGGCGCGTCACAACTCCGGCACTGCATCACGATCCTCCAAACCCGACAGGAGCGTTGACGCTAGTACCTCGGCATCGGCGGGTCCTACGAGGCTGCAAAGGCTCGCTGTCGAGCGCATATCGTGTGCCGACAGATCGCGACGGGAGAGGTCAACACCCACACCGCATCGCTGGAACGCCTTCACCGTGAGGAGCTACGGAGCGACGCGCTCATGGCGTACGTGACCGCCAAGGAGTACGCGCCCGAGGTCCTCGATCCGGCGGAGCTCGCCGACCGGATGGCGGAGCTCACGAACGCGTTGTACCTCAGCCTCGGTCGCGGCTGGATCGAGGAGACGGTCCGCCGCAAGCCGAACGACGAGCTGTGGAAGTTCCAGCGGCGCGAGCTCGCCGCCGTCGGAACGACGATCGACGACCGTTTGCTGGCGAAGGGGGTCCTCCGCGCTGCCGCGGCGGCGGTCGCCAACCCGGGCACCGCGGTCACGAAGCTGCG
>JAODBQ010000421.1 GCA_025464045.1 Ilumatobacteraceae bacterium | reverse complement strand
GGCGAACGCTGGCATGTGCGCTCGCACTCTCCTCAAGTGGCACAGTGATCCTCTTCGTCGAAGCGGTCTATCCCGAGCGGAACATCGTCTTCCTCCTGCCGGTCTTCATCGTGGCGGTTCAGCGGTTCGATCTCCAGCCGTCGCGGCTCAACATGGCCGTTGCCCTACTCGCCGCGCACATCGCGATGTACTACAAGGAGCCGACCTTTCTTCTGGTTGCCACATTCGCGCTGATTCGCCTCGTCGTCGCCACACGGAGAAGCAGCGAAGGCTGGCGATCAATTCGACACCGCCCGCTCGAACTCGGCCTGCTCGCGGCGAGCGGGGTGTTCGGCATCCAACTCGTCATTCTCGTCGCAGGTTCCGACAACGCATACGTTCGGAACGCGAACATCGGTCCGCTGGCGACCCTGGGCCGGTACCTTCGCATCGACCCTCTCCTCGTCGGACTCCTGATCTGTCTTGTGTTCCGCGTCGTCCGGTGGCGCCGAGAACGGCGGATCGATTCACTCTGGGATCCGCTCGCAGGAGGCGCTCTCGTGTACTTCCTGGCACTGGTGGCGAGCGGTCTCGCGGTGGACAGGTACATGGGGCCGTTCGATGTCATCGCCGCGATGTATGTCATCCGTGAAGTTGCGCTTCGCGTCTCCTCCGAAACGGCCCAGGCGCGGGGCCGCACACCGAGAGTGGTCATCACTGCTCTTGCCGCGATCACAATCATGAGCGCCGCGACCATCGCCACCGGCGCGTTCCGCGCTGTGGAGCATCGCAGTGTTGTTGCAGGGACTGAAGAGCTTGCCAACTTTGTCTCCTCGTATGCCACAACGCACGGTGGCACCGCTCGGCTCTTCTTTCCGGACACATTGGACTTTCGGATCATGAATTTCGCTGCGTATCTTGCATACAGCCAACCTGACACAGCTGAAGATATCAAGCTCACCGCTCCCCTAGATTTTCCGAGTGGACGCTGCGTCGACTATCGCCTCTTCCGATGCGAGACATTGATGAGTCCCCAGCCGGGCGATCTGGTCGTCCATATGCCCGACGACACCGCACGCGCCAGCGCCGGGGCGAGTCGCGTGCGAGTGTTCGGTTATTCCTGGCTGGGAGCACGAGTTCCGATGCCAGTCGGCCGGCTGTTCTACAACGAGGCGCCGCTGTACTCCGGCGAGCAGATGCCCAATGCCTGGCTCGAAGTCACCGTCGAGCTACAGATGTGACGCGCCGACACCCGAGCCCCTCGCCTTCAAGTTCCGTCCGGAGTGCGCCCGCGCGCTCGACGCGCGTGCAGTAGTCGTGTCACGACGAATCACGGATGCCGCGGAAGGCAGCGGGTCGGCGAGCCCCGCCATGAGGAACGTGCGCGGGCTGCTCCGAGAAGCCCGGGCCAAGCTCCTACAGCCTGCGACTCAAGCACGTTCCGGTCGTCGACCTCGTCGTGGTGGCGAGCGGGTTCGTTCTGCGAGCGATCGCGGGTGCGGTCGCAGTCGACCGACCGATGTCGACCTGGTTCGCCCTCGTCGCGTCCTTCGGCTCGTTGTTCATCGTGACCGGCAAGCGATACGCGGAGCTACTGGAGATGGGCGACGACGCCTCCTCGACGCGAGCGACACTGCAGACGTACTCCGTTCCCTACCTCCGCACGATCCTGGGCGTGACCCTCGGTGCCACCGTGCTCGCACATTGCCAGTGGGCGTTCGACACGGCCGAACTCTCGGGACACACGTTCCCGTTCGACGAGCTGTCGATCGTGCCGGTCTTGATGGCGCTGATGCGATATCTCCTCGTGCTCGAGGAGGGCCACGGCGGCGCACCCGAGGATGTCTTCATCGGGGATCGGACGCTCCATGTCCTCGGAGCCCGGTGGGCGCTCCTCTTCGCTCTGGGTGTGTACGCGTAGACCCCTTCGCCGCGCGACGATCACACGACGAGGTCGAGCAGATACCGGCGCCGCCGGAAGTCGGCGTCTGGTTGGTCGTCACAGGGTCGAGCAGGATGGGCGCGAGCGTCGGAGCACGGCCGCGGTCTGACGCGGCCCCGTCCCCTCCGGAACACGGAGCACCCGCAGCGATGGGGCGGTTCGGGTCAGCCCGCGAGGGGCGGGAGCCGGTAGGCGCGTGCCGCGGTGTCGTGGAACAGGTCGCGCTTCTCGTCGGCGCTGCAGCCCACGGTCAAACGCTTGAATGCGTTGAAGATCTCGACGTAGCCGTAGCAGGCCTTGTCGACCGGGAAGTTCGACTCGAACAGGCATCGCGATGGGCCGAACGTGTCGATGGCGAAGCAGATCTCGTCCCGCCACGCCGCGGCGATCTCCTCCGATGTCGCCATCTCGCCGCGCGCGTCCCACTTCTCACCGCTGAGCGGGCGGATCAGCGCACCGATCTTCAACACTGCGTTCGGGCAGCCGGCGACCTCGGTGAGTCCGGACCGCCACTGCGCCCGCACCTCCTCCCCATGGCCCCGATGAGGGCCTCCGGCGAGGGGGATGCCGAGGTGGTTGACGACGATCCGCACGTCAGGACATGCCCTCGCCAGGTCGGCGAGCTCGGGGAGTTGGGTGTGGTACACCATCGCGTCGAACGAGAAGCCGAGACGGCCGAGCGTGCGGACGCCGACCCGGAACGAGTCCTCGGTCAGGAGTCCGCCACGCGCCGCGTTGTTCCGCATCGGGGCTGGATCCCACGCCGTGTTGTGGCGCACCCCTCGGAATCGGCCGCGACCCGCCTCGTCGAGTGCCTCGATGACCGGCTGCACCGCGTCGCCGAGCGTCAAGTCGGCGTGGCCGACGATGGCCGCGATCGGCGGACCGTCGCCGCGCCGATCCGCCTCCTCGGCGAGCGATGCCACCCATTCGACCTCGCCCACCGGCCGCAGCTCGACCGGGCCGTCGGTGCGGTACTGCGAGTGGCACTCGACGAACACGGTACGGACCACGTTGTGGCCGGAGGTCGTGTCGGCGCGCAGCTCGCTCGGGGTGTACGGCGCCGCGGTCCCACGCGCCAACCAGAGATGGTGGTGGGCATCACAGATCGGAAGATCCGGGTCGACGACCGCCTCACGCATGAACCCGACCGTACGCCGCCGACCCAACCACCTGGCGAGCCCGGGCGACCGTCTGCAGACGAGGCTCGAGTGCCCAGCTCACGAGTTGCGCAGCAATCATCGGGGGAGGCCCAGACGAGCTCGACGCTGGCCTCCGAGCCCGGTCGCTCGACGTCCGGCTGGGCCGTTCGTTCCCAGGACGGCCCATCCCCCGCGGGGAAGGCAACTCCGTCCATAGTGGCCGGCATGGCCGGACCCGCACCGACGTCGACGCCCTCGTACCTCACACGAGGACTTGCCAGGTGGCGGCGGGCGACGGACGTCCCACTCCTCGTTCTCGCCATCGGAAGCCTTCCCCTCCTGCTGCTCGAGTTCCAGCGCCCCGAACTCACCCGCGCGGATCGAATGTTCCTCGATGGCAGCAACGCCGTGGTGCTGGTTGCATTCGCGAGTGACTACGTCATCGAACTCTTCCTCGCCCGAGGCCGCCTGTCCTACATGCGCCGAGAATGGACGAGCTTGGCCATCGTCGTCACGCAGACGATCGCCGTGGTCCCCGCGCTCGCAGGCTTCGGCGTCCTCCGCGCCCTTCGGGGCGCGAGAGTGCTCCGTGGGTTGGTGACCCTCCTGCGGCTGTCCGCAATCGGGGGTGTCGCCAGCCAGCAGGGCCGCGGCATCCTGCGCAGGCACGCCGCGAGCTTCGCGCTCGGACTGGCCGGGTTGACCTGGCTCACCTCCGCCGTCGCATTCACTCTCGCCGAGGACGTCGGCGAGGGCCGTCGCGTCAACTCGTTCTTCGACGCGCTCTGGTGGTCGACGGCCACGATCACCACGGTCGGCTACGGCGACATCTTTCCCGTCACGGCCGCAGGGCGCCTCGTCGGTGGCTTCACCATGGTCGTGGGGATCTCGACGTTCGCCGTCGTCACGGCGAAGGTCGCTGAGCTACTCGTTCGCAGCGCACCGACGGACCCACCATCGACCGGCGACCGGTCGGATGCCGATCGCTGAACCCGCGTACCGCACTGCTCGATCGACGTGCCCGGATCTGGCGGCGCTGGTCACGCTCAGGGGCGGATCCCCGGCAGGTTGCGGATGCCGCGAGGATGATCGAGATGGGCGATCGCCGACTCCAGGCTGCGGATCAGACGTGGGCGGGTCTCACGTGGATCGATCATGTCCTCGACGCCGAGCTGTTCGGCGGCGGGGAACGGTGAGATGAGGCGCTGCAGCTTGCCCTCGATCTCCTGGCGCTTCAGCTCCGGGTCCGGTGCGGACTCGATGATCCGCTTGAACGATGCCTCGACGCCGCCTTCGATCGGGATGCCGCCGAACTCGGCGGACGGCCAGGCGAACCGCGCGGTCATCCGGGTGCCATTGCTGGTGACGGCCCCGCCGAAGCCGTAGCACCGGCGGACGTTCACGTTCAGCAGCGGCACCGTGATCGAGTTCGTCATCCACAGTGCCCGCATCCCCTTGCGGATCACGCCGTTCGCCTCAGCCTGCGGGCCGACCATCAGCCCAGGCACGTCGACGAAGTAGATGATCGCCAGGCCGAATTGGTCGCAGATCTCCATGAACCGCGCCTGCTTCTCGGCAGCCTGATGGTCCATGGCGCCCGCCCGCACGTTCGGGTCGTTGGCGATCACGCCCACAGGATGACCGTTGAGCCGGGCGAGTCCGGTGATGAGCGAAGCTCCCCACAGCGGCTGGATCTCGAACAGCTCGCGATCGTCCATCACCATGCGCACGAGCTTCTTCATGTCGTACGCGCGCTTCTTGTTGCGCGGCACGATCGTGAGCAGCTCCTCGTCCTTGCGATCCGGGCTGTCCGTCGGCACCTTGTACGGCGGTGCTTCCCAGACGTTGGAAGGCATGTACGAGAGGTACCTGCGGATCTGGTCCAGGCAGTCGATCTCGTCCTCGGCCTCGTTGTCGACGCAGCCGCTGATGCGGGTGTGGACCTGCGAACCACCGAGCTCGTGCTTGGTGATCTCCATGCCGATCGCACGGCGCACCACGGGGGGACCGGCCGAGAACAGCTCGCTCGAGTCCTTCACCATGCACGACCAGTGCGACAGCATCGCCATCCCTGCGGGGCCGCCGGCCACGGAGCCGAGGATGCCGGCGACGACGGGAACCGTGGCCAGGAGGTTGATGATCAGCTCGCGCCCGCGGCTTCCCGCCGGCATCACGACGCGGTTGCTGTCGAGCAGAGTGGCGATGTTGAAACCGGCGCCGTCGTGGAGGAGCACGAGAGGAATTCGGTGCTGGCCGGCCAGCCGCTCGACGAGCTCGGGCTTGATCGAACCCTCGCTGCCGCCGCGGACCGTGAAGTCCTCGCCGCCGATCGCGACGTCTCGTCCGTCGATGCGCGTCAGGCCCGCGACGTAGGGGTCGGGGAGGAACGTGCCCTCGCCTCCCGCCGGGATGCTGCCGCCGAGCTGACCGATCTCGGCGAACGATCCCTCGTCCGACAGCAGGGCGATCCGCTCCCGGACCGTCATCCGGCCGGCGGCGTGCTGACGTGCGACGCGCTCCTCGCCGCCCATCTCGTTGGCCCGCTCCCGACGGCGATTGATCTCCTCGACCTCTTCGATCCACGACACGGCAACCGGCTCCTCTCATGACCACGATCTGCTCGCGCGAGCACGCGAGCTGTCCAGCGGACCGCCTCTCACACGGCTGCCCTCCGGCGAGCTGGCGGGCGGACGATCAGCATCCTGGCAGAGCACGGCGGCCGAGGCGACTTCGGCGAGGCGGACCACCGCCCGAAGCGGGCATGGGGGAACGACAGCACCCTTCCTCGATGTGGTCGCCACCACCCGTCCGACCGGTTGATCACGACCAACCGGTGCATCGGGACAGCAGTTGACGGCTCAGGGCCGCCAATCGACGATGATCGGGTGGTCCCACACGACGCCGTCGCGCCGCAGCTGCTCCAGCCGCGCGTCGTCCATGCCGGGGAGCTCGCGCAGCACGGCGTCGTTGTCGCCGCCGAGCTGGGGCGCCGGGCGCACGTGCACGGGCGCGTGCTCGAAGTGGATCGGGAAGCCGGGGTAGCCGCGAACGCCGACGTCGGGCTGATCCCACTCGGCGACGAAGCCCCGCGCCGCGAGCTGCGGATCGGATGCGAGATCGGCGTTGGTGACGGCCGGGAAAGCGGCGATCCCGATTCGCTGCAACGCAGCGGCCGCTTCGTGGCGACCCTGCCGCCGCGTCCACCGCTCGATCGCCACGTCCAGCTCCGGCTCGATCGCCCGCCGCCGGTCGACCGATGCCTCCCGGTGCCCGATCAGCTCCACATCGCCGATCGCGTCGACGAGCGCTCGCCACTCGTCGTCGCCGGTCACGCTCACCGCGACCCAGGAGTCGTCGCCGGCGCATCGATAGACGTTCTGCGGTGCGATGTCGATCGAGCGGTTGCCGTGGCGTACCGGCGCCTCGCCGGTGACCGACGCGGTCAGGAACATCTCGCCGGCGATCGACATCAACGTCTCGAGCTGCGACAGGTCGACGTGGTGGGCGACACCGGTGACCTCGCGGTACCAGAGTGCGACGAGACCGGCGAACGCGCCGTGCACCCCGCCGACCGGATCGGGGAACGCCACGCCGAGCCGGGTGGGACCGGCACCCACGTAACCCGTGGCGTCGTCGAAGCCGGCATGGCCCTGCAGCACCGGTCCGTACGACAGGTTCGCGGCGAGGGGCCCGCTGACGCCGTACCCCGTCATCGAGAGCGTCATCGCCCGATCGCTGAGCTTGCTGACCGACGCGGCGTCCATCTCCATGCTGCGCGCGCCACGCGGGCTGTAGTTGTGCAGCACGAGGTCCGCGGTTGCGAGCAGCTGGCGGAAGATCTCGCGACCGGCAGGCTGCTTCACGTCGAGCGACACCCCGCGCTTGCTCCGGTTCATCTTGTTGAAGACCCCCGAGCGGTTCCACCACCTGACGCCGGGCATGTTGTCGGCGAACACCTGACTGCGGATCTGCGGATGGGGGAGCTCGCCCCAACTCCAGGCCTCGGCCTTCGACGCATCGACCGGCAGCCCGCGCGACCCGGGGTGCTCGACCTTCACCACGTCTGCGCCGAGGTCGCCGAGGAACCGTCCCGCCAGCGGGCCGGCCCACGCGACACCACACTCGACGACGCGCACGGTCGACAGGTCGAGTGCGGGTCGCGGCGAATCGTCGCGGTCGTCGAGGTGGGCGAGGACGTCGTCGGTGTGCTGCCCGATGCTCGGCGCCGGCCTGAACTCCGGTGACACGCTCCCGACCACGAACGGGCGCCACGGCAGCCTGGCGTCCGGTCCGAAGCCGTCGGGGTGCCGCCAGAAGTCGCGCACGTTGAGCTGCTCCTCATGCAGCACCTCGGTCATCTTCAAGGCGCGGCTCGCCGGAACGTTGCGCGTCTGCAAGAACTCGACCGCCTCGTCCACCGTCCGCGTCGACAACCACCCGGTGATCTGCGCGTCGATCTCGGCTGCCCGGTCGAACCGCTCGCCGATGACTTCGAGGCGCGCATCCGCGGCGAGCTCCCACAGCTCCATCGACACGCAGAGCGCCTCCCACTGATGGGGCGCGACGGCGACGATCGAGATCCAACCATCGCGGCAGGGGTACAGCCCGATCGGGTGCGACCACTCGCCGAGCAGGTTGCCCCAACGACGCTTCACGTACCCGGTGTGGGTGTACATCGTCAGCGTCCACTGATGCAACGACGCTGCCGCCTCCATCTCGCCGACGTCGACGAGCTGCCCGATGCCCGTGCGGTTGGTGTCGAAGAGCGCGGCGACGGCGCCGATCGCGGCGATGGCACCAGTGAGGTACGACACCCATGGGCCGCCGCCCTGGACCGGCTCGCGGTCTGGCTCGCCCGTGATGTACAGGTGGCCGCCGGCGGCCCACTCGGTCAGCGGCGTGTGACGCCAATCGCGGTACGGACCGGTCATCCCGAACCCGCTGACCACGACGTGGACCGCGCGCGGGTTGCAGTCCGCGACGCGCTGGTGGAACGCCGCGGCGGCACTGGCGTCGCCCTCGAAGCTGGAGATCACGAGCTCCGCCCACGAGAGCAGCTCGTCGACGCGCTCGTCGTCCACACACAACGCGGCGCTGCGCTTGCCGGAGCCGAGGTACTCCCACATCGCGCTCCGTCGCTCTGCCTCCGTGGTCGCGATCCACGGGCCGACGCGGCGGACCTGCGCTCCCTGCGGCGGCTCCAGGCAGACGACGTCGGCCCCGACTGCTGCGAACAGGCGCG
>JAODBQ010000394.1 GCA_025464045.1 Ilumatobacteraceae bacterium | reverse complement strand
CGCTACTGGGTGACCGAGATGCACGTCGACGGGTTCCGCTTCGACCTCGCGGCCGCCCTCGCCCGCGAGTTCTACGACGTCGACAAGCTCGCAGCCTTCTTCGAGCTCGTGCAGCAGGACCCGGACGTCTCCCAGGTCAAGCTGATCGCCGAGCCGTGGGACGTCGGACCCGGCGGCAACCAGGACGGCAACTAACCGCCGCAATGGACGGAGTGGAACGGCAAGTACCGGGACACCGTGCGAGACTTCTGGCGTGGTGAGCCGGCGACCCTCGGCGAGCTGGCATCACGGCTCACCGGCTCGGCCGACCTGTACGAGCAGGACGGGCGCCGACCGGTCGCCTCGATCAACTTCGTCACCGCCCACGACGGCTTCACGTTGGCCGACCTGGTCTCGTACAACGACAAGCACAACGAGGCCAACGGCGAGGACAACAACGACGGCGAGTCGCACAACCGTTCCTGGAACTCCGGCGTCGAGGGACCGACCGACGACCCCGAGGTGCTCGGCTTGCGCGCCCGCCAGCAACGCAACTTCCTGGCCACCCTGCTGCTCTCCCAGGGCGTGCCGATGATCCTCCACGGCGACGAGCTGGGACGCACCCAGGAGGGCAACAACAACACCTACGCCCAGGACTCGGAGCTGTCGTGGGTCCACTGGGACCGCGCCGACACCCCGCTGATCGAGTTCGTCGCGGCGATCATCCGGCTCCGTCGCGAGCACCCGACGTTCCGCCGCGCCAGGTTCTTCAACGGCCGACCCGTGCGACGCGAGGAGGGTGATCCCGTTCCGGACATCGTCTGGCTGACCCCCGACGGCGAGCCGATGACGCCCGAGGACTGGGATTCCGGCTTCGGTCGCGCGATCGGCATGTTCCTCAACGGCGACGGCATCCGCGGACAGGACGCACGCGGTCAACGGATCGTCGACAGCAACATGCTCGTCTACTTCAACGCCCACGACGACGTCGTCGAGTGCACCCTGCCCAACGACGACCACTCGCCAGAGTGGGAGATCATCGTCGACACCGCCGGCGTCGCCGCCGACAGCGGAGCCCTGCCCGCGGGCAAGGTG
Source organism: Ilumatobacteraceae bacterium (assembly GCA_025464045.1). Taxonomy (GTDB): domain Bacteria; phylum Actinomycetota; class Acidimicrobiia; order Acidimicrobiales; family Ilumatobacteraceae; genus JAODBQ01. The sequence continues at coordinate 1,836 of JAODBQ010000394.1, read as the reverse complement.
ATCCCGGTGCAGGCCAGGTCACTGGTCGTGCTGCGCGCCTACGAACCGCCGCAGCTCGAGCCTGATCACTCGGTGGCAGCCTCGTTGGCCGCACTCGCCGGCTCCGACGACACCTGAGTCGACCGACCGGGGCCGGGGCTCGGCCGCGATGTGCGTGGGTCACCGGCCGTGCGAGGGCACGACGCATGCTCGTTCCGACGCGAAGGGGAGAGGCGCGATGCGCCTCTCCCCTTCGAACGGCTGATTTGAGCACTGACCAACGCGTCTTGGCCGACGGGACCACGTTCGGCACGTTGCTCAGCAGAGGTTGGCGTGGAGTCGCCAGGCGGTCCAGCCTGAAGGCCTAGCGGCCAACCACCTCCAGAGTCCCACAACATTGACCACTCATCGTTTGGACCACCTCCTCTCTCTGGTGCCGCAATTCGATCACCACCGACGTCCCCGCGCAAGCCAGTTCGGCCCCTTCCGTCGTGGCCGGTCAGCTCGTGGTGACGACGACCTTGCCGAGGGCCTCACGATCGGCGAGCACGTGCAGCGCGGCCGGGACGTGGTCGAGGTCGAACGTGCGCGAGACGTGTGGGTTCAGCTGACCCTGGCGCCACCGGTCGATCAACGTCAGCATGCTGGCGCGATGGGCTGCGGGATCGCGGGCGGCGCGGGATCCGAGGAACACGCCGACGATCGAGCAACCCTTCAGCAGGGCGAGGTTGAGCGGCACCTTGGGGATGTCGCCGGCGGCGAAACCGACGACGAGGAAGCGGCCCTCCCACGCCGTCGAGCGCAGGGCCTGCTCGCTGAGGGCACCGCCGACGGGGTCGTAGACGACGTCGACGCCGCGCCCACCGGTGAACGCCTTGATGCCCTCGCGCAGGTCGTCGACGCTGTAGTCGATGCCCTGCTCGGCGCCGTACTGCTTGGCGAGTGCGAGCTTCTCGGGCGACGACGCCGCGGCGAGCACCCGCGCCCCGAGCGCACGGCCGATGTCGACTGCCGCCAGCCCGACGCCGCCGCCGGCGCCGAGCACGAGCAGGGTCTCCCCCGGTCGGATCGCCGCTCGCTCGGCGAGCGCGTGCCAGGACGTGCCGTACGTGGTCATGAACGCTGCGCCGTGCACCATGTCGACGCCATCGGGGAGCGGGTAGACCGATGATTCGCGGGCGACGGCCTTCTCCGCGAAGCCACCGACGCCGACCGATCCGATCACCCGGTCGCCGATCTGCACTTCCGTCACTCCCTCGCCGATGGCACTGACGACGCCCGCCACCTCCTGGCCGGCGACGAACGGCAGCTCCGGTCGCTCCTGGTACTGCCCGCGCACCATCAGCACGTCGGGGAAGTTGACCGCGCAGGCGGCCACGTCGATCACCACCTGTCCCCGCCCGGCGACGGGGTCGGCGACCTCTGCCACCTCGATGTCGTCGACGCTTCCCAGCTCTCGAACCAACGCTGCCTTCACGGCCCCTCCGATCTGCGGCGACCTGCACGCGGCGCCACGCAGCCCATCGAACCGCCGATCGGCACATCCGGTCAAGCCGGGCGGCTTCCGATCTGCCACGCGCAACCGCCCGCCGCGGCGTGAGCCGGAGCGGGCGGCGCGAAGTTGAGGACATCCCTCCCCAGGAACCCCCCCGACTTGACGAGAACCATACAAACGTCCCGAAGCTGGTTCCCGTCGGGCGATCCGCGGCGCGCAGCAATCACCCATTGGGGTCGGGATGTCGGGACGGGCCGCGATGAAGGCCGGGTGCCCGTCGTTCAGGCCGGTGTCGACTCGACGAACGAGTACACCGGACCGGCCGCGAAGGTGCGCGCCGGGCGGAACCCTGAGCGCCGGAA
>JAODBQ010000391.1 GCA_025464045.1 Ilumatobacteraceae bacterium | reverse complement strand
AGCGAACGGGTGGACCGATCCTGGTGGGGCGCGGCGCTGCCGGGATCAGGTCAGGTGGGGTCGAGCTCGGAGCCGACGACGCTGACGAAGCTGACGCACGCGCCGGGCGAGCCGCCGAGGTTGTGGGTGAGGCCCTTCGTCTTGCCGGCGGCGACCGAAGCGATCTGGCGGGCACCGGCCTCGCCACGCAGTTGCAGCCAGCACTCGAACAGCATCCGCAGCCCGGAGGCGCCAATCGGGTGGCCGAACGACTTCAACCCCCCGTCCGGGTTGACCGGCAGCTCACCGTCCAGGTCGAACGTGCCGGCGAGGGCTTCCTTCCAACCCATGCCGCGCTCGGCGAACCCGAGGTCCTCCATCAGCACCAGCTCCGTGGGCGTGAAGCAGTCATGCACCTCGGCCATCGCCAGCTCGGCGCGCGGGTTGGTGATTCCGGCCTGTGCGTACGCGTCGGCGGCGGAGTGCACGACCTCGTCGAACGTGGTGTAGTCGTACGCCGGGTCGATCGGGCCCGTGGCGGGACCGGCGACGAACGACAGCGCCTTCACGTACAGCGGGCGATCGGTGTACTTGTGGGCGTCCTCGGCGCGCACGATGATCGCTGCGGCCGAGCCGTCGCTGACGCCGCTGCAGTCGAAGATGCCGAGCGGGCCGGCGACGATCGGGCTGCACGCGATGGTCTCCTTGGAGACCTCCTTGCGGAACTGCGCACGCGGGTTGAGCGCGCCGTTCTTGTGGTTCTTCCAGGCGATGCGGGTGAGGACGTCCTTCAGCTCCTGGTCGTCCACGCCGTACTTCTTGGCGTAGGCCGGGGCGAGCAGGCTGAACGAGGCGGGAGCCGTGACGGTGGCCGACGTTCCGTCGTTCGCGGGAGTGGACACGACGAGGCCGGAGTAGCCCGAGTCCTTCAGCTTCTCGACGCCGATCGCCATGGCGATGTCGTACGCGCCGCTGGCGACGGCGTAGCACGCGTTGCGGAACGCCTCGCTGCCCGTGGCGCAGAAGTTCTCGACGTGGGTGACCGGCTTGTGCTGGATCTTCAGCGGACGGCTGAGCGTCAGACCGGAGAGGCCGGACCCCATCGTCCCGAGCCAGAACGCATCGATGTCGGGCAACGTCACGCCGGCGTCCTTCAGCGCGGCCGAGGACGACTCGATCAGCATGTCGTCGGCGCTCTTGTCCCAGTGCTCACCGAAGTTGGTGCAGCCCATCCCGATGATGGCCACCTTGTCGCGGATCCCGTGTGATGCCATGTGGATTCCCCAATCTGTTCGGCCGCACTGCGGCGTCGTGATCTATTGAACCTGATCAGCCGGCGAGCGGCTTTGCTTTCCAGAAGTAGTTGTGGATGCCGTCCTGCGTGTAGAGGCGGCGGAAGGTCATCTGCACCCGGTCACCGATCTTGACGTTGGACGGATCGACGTCGGTGAGCTCGCACTGGAAGCGGCCGCCGCCATCGAAGTCGATGATCGCCGCCACCACGGGCGGGCTGAGGCTGAACGCCAGCCGATCGACGGAGTACGTGGCGATGGTGCCCGGCACGTCGGCCATGCGCACCTCTTCCATGTGGTCGATGTCGCCGCTGACCATGCTCACGCGCGACGGCGGCAGGTGCACGAAGCCGGCCTCGTCGCGACTGCCGATCAAGCCGTACTTCCACGAGTTGCCACGCAGCGACGGCGGGCCGGCGGGACGATCGGGCTCGGGTCGGCGCGGCGGCTCACGGCGGATGAAGCCCCGCCAGGTGAGGAACTGGTTGTAGCCGAGGTCGGTGCGGGTGGCGTCGATCTGTTGGCGGACCGTCTTGCGGCCACGCTCGCGGGCGGCCGGGAGGAGGTCGGTGGTCTGCAGCAGCCAGACGTCGCAACCGTCGGCGAGGTTGGCGATCAGGATCTTCTGGCCCGGCTCGGCCTCGTCGAGGATGTTGGCGAGCACGAGCGCCCACTGCGCGGTGCCGGCGTTGCCGACCTCGGCCGAGAGATCGTCGGCCAGCTGCTGCGGGGTGGCGCCGATGCCCTTGCGGACTGCGGCGACCGAACGGGCGTGGACGCCGGTGACCGCCACCTTGGCGAAGTCGCCGATGGCCAGTCCGCTGTCCTTCAGCGCCGCACCGATCGCCTCTTCGGCGAGCGGCACGTAGGCGAACTCGCCGAAGCGCTCCTCCCACTGCTTGGAGTACGACTGACCCGGCTCGCGCCAGCGGTCGACGAACTCGGCGGTGACCGAGGCGCCGCCGATCGCTTCGGCGATGACGCCCTCCTCACCGAACGCCAGCGCCACGGCGCCGTCGCCGCCGTTGGACTCCTCGGCACCGCCGGGCAGGCCGGTGCGGATGTCCGACAGCACAGCGAGGCCGCCGGATGCCGACGTGGCGAAGATCGCGCCGACACCGCTGCGGACGGAGCCGATCGTGTCGAACGCGGCGACCGAGCTCGGCAGGCTGAGCGCGGCGTGGATGGCGTTCGCGTTCGTCTTGTCGAGGTAGCCGGGCGCGGTCGTGGCGAACGCGATCAGGCCGGGCACGTAGTCGTCGGCGGCCATCGCCAGTGCGTTGCGGCTCGCCTCGACACCCATCGAGGTGGTGTCCTCGTCGTAGCTGGCGACGCTGCGCAAGCCCTTGCCACCACCGCTGCCGAGCGATGCCGTGATGGCGCTCCGCTGCAGTCTCCAATAGGGCACGTACGCGCCGTAGCTGACGATTCCTGCCATGCACCGAATCTAAGCGCGTTCGAGGACCCCCACCCAAGCGGGCGCTGCCCGCGGCCGCCACCGACGACCGACACGGCAAACCCATCCGCTCGAGGCGGCGACGCCGCTGCTGCGGACGGGTTTCAGGAGTAGAAGGGGGACTCGCCCGTCGTGTGGTCGGTGAGGTCCTTGACCCGGCGGATGACCGGGATCTGCTCGACGATCATCGTCTGCACGCCCTCGAGCATGGTCATCTTGCTCATCGAGCAACCGTGGCAACCGCCACCC
>JAODBQ010000371.1 GCA_025464045.1 Ilumatobacteraceae bacterium | reverse complement strand
ATGTCAACCGACTCCGAGGTGCTCAACACGATCGTCAAGGCGTACGACGTGCGCGGCACGGTGCCGGATCAGCTCAACGCCGACGTCGCCCACGCGCTCGGCGTCGCCTTCGCCAGGTTCACGCGGGCGAGCCGAGTGCTCGTCGGGCGCGACATGCGCAACTCCGGCCCGGAGCTCGTCGAGGCGTTCAGCGCCGGCGTCATGCAGCAGGGCGTCGACGTCGTGCACCTCGGCCTCGCCTCGACCGACCTCGTCTACTACGCGGCTGGCACGCTCGATGCACCGGGCGCGGTGTTCACCGCGTCGCACAACCCGGCCCAGTACAACGGCGTGAAGTTCTGCCTCGGCGGCGCCCGCCCGGTCGGCCAGGACACTGGCCTCGACGAGATCAAGTCGATCGCGGCGGCCGTGCTCGAGGGACGGGGCCCGGCCCCGGTGGCGACGCCGGGCACGGCCAGCACCCGCAACCTGCTCGAGGCGTTCGCCAGCCACGTCCTGTCGTTCATCGACGTCGCCGCGCTGCGCCCGCTGCGCGTCGTGGCCGATACCGCCAACGGCATGGGCGGGCTCGTCGTGCCGGCCGTGTTCGAACGGATTCCCCAGGTCACCCTCGAGGTGATGTACGGCGAGCTCGACGGCACGTTCCCGAACCACCCGGCCGACCCGTTGCAGCCGGCCAACCAGCGTGACCTGCAGGCGCGGGTCGTCTCCGGCGGCTTCGACATCGGTCTCGCGTTCGACGGCGACGCCGACCGCGTGTTCGTCGTCGACGAGACCGGTCGCGGGCTCAGCGGCAGCACCACCACGGCGATGCTCGCGGCAGCGGTGCTGCGCACCAACCCCGGCGCAACGGTGCTGCACAACCTGATCTGCTCACGCGCCGTGCCAGAGGTCATCCTCGAGCACGGCGGCGTCCCGGTGCGCACCAAGGTCGGTCACTCGTTCATCAAGCAGGTGATGGCGCAGACCGGCGCGGTGTTCGGCGGCGAGCACTCGGCGCACTACTACTTCGCCAAGAACTTCCGTGCCGACAGCGGCCTGATCGCGTCGATGTTCGTGCTCGACGAGGTCAGCCGGGCCCACTCGGACCTCTCGGTCGTGCGCAAGCCGTTCGAGCGCTACTCGTCGAGTGGCGAGATCAACACCCACGTCAACGACACCCGCGAGGTGATCGACCGCGTGGCGGCGGAGTTCGCCGACTACCCCGTCGACTGGCTCGACGGCCTGACGGTGAACTGCGGTCCATGGTGGTTCAACCTGCGGCCCTCGAACACCGAGCCGCTGCTGCGGCTCAACCTCGAGGCGGCCAACCGCGACGACTGCGACCTGCACGTCGCCGAACTGCTCGCGCTGATCACCAGCGTCTGACCCGTCCAGGAGGAACCGATGTCGTTGGATCCGCGTCTGCTCGCGGTGCTCGCCTGTCCGCAGGACAAGGGGCCGCTGTACTACCTCGGTGACGACGGTGGTCTGTACAACCCGCGGCTGCACCGTCGCTACGTCGTGCGCGACGGCATCCCGGTGATGCTCGTCGACGAAGCCGAGATGGTCACCGACGACGAGCACGAGTCGATCATGGCGACGGTTGCCGCGGACGGCCTGCAGCCGACGTTCGAGTGAACGGTCGCGGTCCCGCGTCCCGCTGCCGGTCGGCCACCATCGTGGTCGACTAACCTGCACCGGATGAGGTCGTTGAGGTCATTTCGGCGCGCCCTCGCCGGTGCACTCCTGCTGGCGGTGGGTCTCGTCGCCGTACCAGCGGGCAGCCACGTGGGCGCCGACTCGAGCCTTGCCGGCGGTGGCGAGTTCCACCCGCTCGCGCCGGCGCGCATCTTCGACTCGCGGACCTACGACGGTGGCCCGATCAACGACCCGTCGCCCGGGCTGAAGCCGATCTCCCTCGCCAACAACACCACATTCGACGTCGCCGTGCTCGGCCAGGGCAGCATCCCGACCGACGCCAGCAAGGTCCTCGCCGTCGCGGTCAGCATCACCGTCTCGGGCTCCACCTCGGCCGGCGTGCTCGCTGCCTACGGCGCCGGGGCCAAGCCGGCGAGCCTCTCCTCGTTGCTCAACTTCAACACCGGCGACGTCGTCTCCAACCTGGCGATCCTCAGCCCCGGCACCGACGGCAAGCTCACCGTCGCGCTGTACGGCGGCACGGGCTCGGCGCAGGTGCTGATCGACGTCTTCGGCTGGTTCTCCACCAGCGCCCAGGGTTCCGGCGCCGACAACGGGTCGCGTCTCATCCCGGTCAACCCCGGTCGCATCCTCGACACACGCGACGGGACGAACCTGCCGGGCGCGGCGCCGATCGGTCCGGGCGGGAGCATCACGGTGCCCGTCCGTGGCGTGTCCTCCGTGCGCCCGTCGGTGGCCAACGTCGTGCCCAACGATCCGAACGTCGTCGGCGTGCTGCTCAACGTCGTCGGCATCACCGACCGCACCGGTGGCGCGTCCACCTACCTCGCCGTCACGCCCGACGCCGTGCCGGCCGGCGGTGCACCCACCACGTCGAACGTCAACCTGCCACCGGCCGCGATCAAGGCGAACCTGGTGATGCTTCCGGTCGGTGCCGACGGCAACGTGCACGTGTTCAACCTGTTCGGGCTCACCGACGTCGCCATCGACGTCGTCGGGTACCTGATCAAGGGCTCCGACGCGGCCTCCCTCACCGGCCGCGTCGTGCCGTTGTCGGCGCCGTTCCGCACCTTCGACACCCGCGAGCAGCAGTGGGGCAAGGCGCCCATCGGCCCCGGCGTGGCGGAGAGCTGGAGCTTCTCGGACTTCGTCGGCAGCGTGAAGATCAACGGCGTCGCTGTCGGCGACCAGAGCGCGGTCATCGGCAACCTCACGAACGCCTCGCTGCAGCGTCAGTACGCCACCGTGCCGGTGCTCAGCTACCTCACCGCGTGGCCCACCGGTCAACCGCGGCCGGAGACGTCGAACGTCGACACGAACGAGAAGCCGATCGCCGTACCGAACATGTCGATCATCAACTACGGCCCGAACGTCACGGTGCAGTTCTTCAACTACGCCGGCAAGGCGGACTACCTGTTCGACGCGTCCGCCGTCGTCCTGAAGTGACCGTCTCGCGAGTCGGTACCGGTCGGGCTATCCTGGCCAGCCGTTCGGGCTGAATCACCCGTTCCGTCCACAGGACGGAACAGGATGGCGACGAGTGCCAGTTGGCATCGGCCCGGTTCCAACCCGTCTCCAATCGCATTGGAAGGAACCACCGTGTCCGAGACCACCGTCACCCGTCCCGATTTCCGCGTCGCCGATCTGTCGCTCGCGCCGTTCGGCCGCAAGGTGATCCACCTCGCCGAGCACGAGATGCCCGGCCTGCGCGCCCTGCGCAAGGAGTTCGGCCCGTCCAAGCCGCTCGCCGGGGCGCGCATCTCCGGTTCGCTGCACATGACCATCCAGACCGCGGTGCTGATCGAGACCCTGGTCGAGCTCGGCGCCGAGGTGCGCTGGGCCAGCTGCAACATCTTCTCGACGCAGGACCACGCTGCGGCCGCCGTCGCAGTCGGCCCCGAAGGCACCGCGGAGAACCCGCGGGGCGTCCCCGTGTTCGCCTGGAAGGGCGAGACGCTGGAGGAGTACTGGTGGTGCACCGAGCAGATGATGAGCTGGCCGGAGGGAACTGACGCGAAGGGCCTCAAGTACGACGGGCCGAACATGATCCTCGACGACGGCGGCGAC
>JAODBQ010000366.1 GCA_025464045.1 Ilumatobacteraceae bacterium | reverse complement strand
GCGACCTCGACAACGAGCCGTTCGCCGGCTACCGCTTCACGAGCTACGAGCAGGGCTACGGCGACATGCTGGCCCGCGCCGACTGGTCCACGGTGCGGATCACGCCGTGGGTCGAACGCACCGCGCTGATCCTCTGCGAGCTCCACGACGTGACCACCGGGGAGCTCATCGAGGTCGCCCCGCGCACCGTGCTGCGCCGGCAGGTGGAGGCCGCGGCAGAGGCCGGGTTCCTGGCGATGGTGGCGAGCGAGATCGAGTTCTACCTGTTCCAGGACAGCTACGACGAGGCCTACGCGAAGGGCTACCGCGACCTGCGTCCGCACTCGCCGTGGGTCGAGGACTACCACGTGCTGCAGACCACGAAGGACGAGTACGTGATCGGAGCGATCCGCCGCGGGCTCGAGGCAGCCGGGGTGCCGGTCGAGTTCTCCAAGGGCGAGGCCGGCCGCGGCCAGCACGAGATCAACCTCGACTACACGACGCCCGTCGAGATGGGCGACCGCAACCTCGTCTACAAGACCGCGGCGAAGGAGATCGCCCACTCCCACGGGCGGTCGGTGAGCTTCATGGCCAAGTACGGCTTCGACGACACCGGCTCCAGCTGCCACGTCCACTCCAGCCTGTGGTCCCTGGACGGGGCGACGTCGGCGTTCGCCGGGGACGGCGCGGTGCACATGAGCGAGACGTTCCGCCACTACCTCGCCGGGCTGATCGCGACGGCGCGTGAGTTCAGCCTGCTGTGGGCGCCGACGGTGAACAGCTACAAGCGGTTCCAGCCCGGGTCGTGGGCGCCGACCGGAATCGGATGGGGCGTCGACAACCGCACGCTCGGCTTCCGCGTGGTCGGCGACGGCAGCGCGACGCGCGTCGAGTGCCGGATCCCCGGCGCCGACGCGAACAGCTACTTCGCCTTCGCCGGCCAGCTCGCCGGCGGCCTGTACGGCATCCGCCACGAGCTGGAGCTCGGCGAGCCGTTCGTCGGCAACGGGTACGACGCGGCGGACATCCCCCGGATCCCGTGGAACCTGCCCGACGCAATCGCCCTGTGGGAAGGTTCGGAGATCGCGAGGGAGTGCTTCGGCGACGACGTTCACCACCACGTCCTCACCATGGCCCAGGGCGAGTGGGCCGCGTTCAACCGCACCGTCACCGACTGGGAGCTCCGCCGCTACTGGGAACGCATCTGACCGAGCAGGCCGCCGGGCCGCCGGGCGCGAGGGGTCATGTCGGGACCGGTGCTGCGTCGGTGGGCGGGCCGCCCCTTGCGGTACCGGTCATGACCTGACCGGAAGTGGCTCGGTCGGGAGATGACCGCTACGGCGGATTTGCGGGCCGGGGCTCGAGGTCGAGCTCGACGAGGACGGGGAGGTGATCGCTGAGGGCAGCCCACGCCGGGCCGCCTGCGGGGGTGCGACGCTCGATCACGGTCGCGGCCGCCGGGACGAGCACGGAGTCGATGCGCTGGGACGGCACGAGCGCCGGGCTGGTCGGGTCGCCGGGCGGATCGACGAGCCCGCGCGTGGCGAACACGTCCAGCATCGTCTGTTCGCTCGCCGCGTTGAGATCTCCGGCCACGACCACGTTCTCCAACCGCTCGATGATCATCCGCGTCGTGATCGTGTGCGCCTGGGCGGTGCGCATCGCCGCGTCGTCGGTGGTCAGGTGGACGTCGTACACACGCAGCTCGTCGCCGCCACGCCGCACCGTGGCCGCGACCACCACCCGCCGGCGGAAGCTGAGGCGGCTGACGCCGGGCGTGAGGCACGCCCGCCACACGTCCGACGGCGGGCTCGGCGACAGCAACGCGACGCCTTCGGCGCGCCACCACAGCAGCGGCGTCCACGCGTTGTGCTTGAACGCCCAGACCTGGTGCCATCCGAGGCGGCGGGCCAACCGCCGCGCCTGTCCGTGGCGGACCTCCTGGAGCGCGACCACGTCCGGCGCGGCGCGGCGCAGGACCATCGCGAGCAGGCTTTCATCGGGCCGGGCCGCGCCGCGGACGTTCCAGGTGAGCACTCGCCATCTCGTCACAGGTTGCAGTTTCGCCGGTTGCGGTACGTTGCCCCGCTATGGATCGTCTGGCAGGCAAGGTCGTGCTGATCACCGGGGGGGCATCCGGACTCGGACGCGTCGGCGCCGAGCGTTTCGCCGCGGAGGGCGCGGCAGTCGTGATCGCCGACCTCGGCGACGGCGACGAAGCGATCGAGGCGATCGCCGCCAGTGGTGGCGACGCTTCCTACGTGAACTGCGACGTCACCGACGAGGACGCGGTCCGCAACGCGGTCGAGCACACGGTGTCGACGTTCGGCGCACTGCACGTGCTCTACAACAACGCCGGGGTGATGATCGGCGACGACGACGATCCGGTCTCGACGCCGCTCGACACCTACCGGCGGACGATGGACATCAACGTGCTCGGGACGCTCCTCGGCTGTCGGTTCGCGATCCCGGCGATGCTCGCGGCCGGCGGCGGCTCGATCGTCAACGTCGCCTCGTTCGTCGCGCACATGGGGGCCGCCACACCACAGGTCGCGTACACGACGTCGAAGGGCGCCGTCCTGGCGATGACCCGTGAGATCGCCGTGATCTACGCCCGCCAGGGGATCCGCTGCAACGCGCTGTGCCCCGGTCCGGTGATGACCCCGATGCTCGCCAAGTTCCTCAGCGACGACGCCAAGCGCCAACGCCGGCTCGTCCACATCCCGATGGGCCGCTTCGGCCATCCGGCCGAGATCGCCAACGGCGCACTGTTCCTGGCGAGCGACGAATCGAGCTGGATGACCGGTCAGTCGCTGATCATCGACGGCGGGATCACGGCCGCGTACGTCACCCCGGAGTGACGGGGGAGTGAGCGCAGCGTCCGACGATCTCCGCGCCGCCGTCGCGGCCACCCTCGGCGAGCAAGTGGCAGCGATGACGGTCGTGCGC
>JAODBQ010000365.1 GCA_025464045.1 Ilumatobacteraceae bacterium | reverse complement strand
CGTCGTAGTCGCCGAGCGGCTTCTGCGGGTTCAGGAACGGTCGCATCCCTGCCTCGGCGACGACCCGGATCGAGGGCGGGCTCCCCCACGCTCCGTACATGCGGTCGACGAGTGCGGCGCCGTCCTTCGGGTACGGACGCAACGACGTCGGCGGGATGTGGAAGTGCTCGCCGTCGAACGAGAAGCGCTCCTGCGTCAACGCCAGCCGCAGCACCTGGAGGACCTCGTCGAAGCGGGTGCGCGAGTCGTCCATGTCGATGCCGAGCGAGTTGTACTCGCGACGGGCCAGCCCGCGGCCGACGCCGATGTGCAGGTTGCGCTCGTCGCCCAACATCGTCTGCAGCATCGTCACCTCCTCGGCCAGCTTCAACGGGTTCCACCACGGCAGCACGCAGACCATCGAGCCGACGTCGATCCGCTTGGTGGCGCCGGCCAGGTACGTCAGCAGCTGCAGCGGATCAGGGATCAGGCAGTACGGCGTGAAGTGGTGCTCCACCGACCACAGCGCATCGAAGCCGAGCTCGTCGGCCTGCATGAACACGTCGAGGTGATCACGCCAGCACTTCCAGTCGGGAACGGCCGGCTCCCCGGTGGGCTCGCCGCGTTCCATGGCGAGGAAGCGATCCCAGTCCATGAAGTTCTGGAACATCATTCCGAGCGACAAGCGCATGGTGTCTCCGTTTCTCGGTCCAGGACCGACGTCATGAGGCGGGCTGCGCCTCCCGATCGAACTGCATCGAGGACGACCACCGTGGTCGTCATCCTCCGACCCGCTTGGGCCGGCCGACGATGCGGCCGGACACGACGGACGCGTCGCGCAGCATCGGAGCCAGCGTCGCCGTCAGTGCGGCAGCCATCTCCGAGTGCGCGGCCACGGCCGCTTCGTCGCGGAACTCCTCGAACATCGCCAGCGTGTCGTCGTCATCGTCCGCGCGGACGACGACGTACGTCACGGTGCCGGGATCGTTCGCGGCGACGTCCCGGCAGAACTCAGTGATGTGCCGCTCCACCTCGTCGCGCCGGCCGGGCTGCACGTGCAGCACCACGACGACGCTGATCCGGTCGGCAACGCCGCTCACGACGGCACCGCCGTGCGCCGTAGGCCCATCGCCTGCTGGTAGCGCTCGTCGAGGTCGAGCCCACCGTCCTCGGTCTGGTCGACGACGCGACCGCGCACGATCACGTAGCCGCGGTCGATGATCCCGCGGACTGCGTGGATCGACGGCTCCGCCATCAGCACGGCGATGCCGGCGGCGCTCAGCTCGCGCACGACCTCGGCGAGCGAGTCGACGATGCGTGGCGCGAGGCCCGTCATGATCTCGTCGAGCAGGATCGCCGACGGCTCCAGCATCAACGCCCGTGAGACGACGAGCATCTGCTGCTCGCCGCCGCTGAGCACGCCGGCCAGGCTCCTGGCCCGTTGACGCAGGATCGGGAAGCGATCGAGGGCTGCGTCGACCGCCCCGTTCGGCACCTTCAGCATGTCCGCGTAGACCTGCAGGTTGTCGCGGACGGTCAGCTTGAGGAACAGCTGGCGTCCCTGCGGCACGATCGCCAGGCCACGCCGCGCCCGAGCCACCGACGTGTGGCCGCCGATCTCCGTGCCGTCGAGCACGATCGAACCGGCGGACCGCACGGCGCCGTAGGCCGCGAGGATCACGCTGCTCTTGCCGGCCCCGTTCGGTCCGAGGATGCACGTCACCGCGCCGCCGCCGACGGTGATGCCGAGGCGGTCGACAGCCGTCGCCCGGCCGTAGCGCACGGTGAGGTCGGTGATCGCCAAGTCATGCATCGGCGGCCACCTGCGCACCAGACGCGGTCGGACCGGCGTTCGACGGCGTCACAGCTTCGGCGGTCCGCCTGAGGACGCCATGGTCGCGACCGTCGTCGGCGGCGCCGAAGTAGACCCGGCGCATCTCGTCGCTGGCGAGGCACTCCTCGGCGGTGCCGACGAAGGCCACGCGTCCCGACTCGAGCAGCATCATCCGGTCGACGAGCGAGGCGACCAGGTCGACGTTGTGGTCGACGAGGATCACCCCGTGCCCGCGGTCGCGGACCGAACGGATGATGTCGGCGATGCCGGCGAGGCTCTCCGCGTCCGAACCTGCGAAGGGCTCGTCGAGCAGGAGCACGAGCGGTTCCTGGCACAGCGCGCGTCCGACCTCCACGAGCCGCTGCTCGCCGAGGGTCAGTGCGTCGGCCCGCCGCTCGAGACGGGTGATCCCCAGCTCGGCGGCGACGGTCTCGATGTCGCGCAGGTCATCGGCGGGCTCGGTCCGGAAGATCCCGGCGAGGCCACTGACGATCATCCGGCCGAAGCGCGAGTTGCGCCGGGCTGCCCGCCCGACCTGCAGGTTCTCGGCGACGGTCAACGACAACGCCAGCTGCGGGTGCTGGAACGTGCGTGCCAGGCCGCGATGGGCGCGCCGCGAGGACGGTCCGTCGAGCGGTCGTCCCTGCAGGCTGAGCGTGCCCGCGTCCGCTTCCTGGGCGCCACAGATCAGGTCGACGAGCGTCGTCTTCCCGGCGCCGTTCGGCCCGACGAGCCCGAGGATCTCGCCCGCTGCCACGTCCACGTCGACGCTGTCGACGGCGACGACGCCGCCGTAGCGCTTGGAGATGCCGCGGCCGGAGAGGAGGACGTCGCCGGCGGTCATGCGAGCGAGTCCCCGTCGCTCTGATCGATGGGGGTGTCGGCGCGCCGTCGGTCGGCGACCACGCTCGCCAGTCGACGACGTCCGGTGTTGACGATGCCGAGCACGCCGGTCGGGGCGACGAGCATCACGACCAGCACGACGATCGCCACCAGCAGGCTGCCCGACGTCTCCAACGAAGGCACGTTCAACGTCAGCTCGACGATCAGCACCGCACCGGCGATCGCACCCCACGGCGTTGCCTGGCCGCCGAGCAGCGCCATGAACACCGCGAGGAACACGAGGTTCAGCGTGAACGTGCCGGGCGTGACGACAGAGGTGACGGTGGTGAACAGCGAACCGCCGAGCGCGGCGACGGCCGCACCGAAGCCGAGCGCGACCAGGTTGAGCATCGAGACGCGCACGCCCGATGCCTCGACCGCGGCCGGGACCTCGCGCATCGCCCGCAACGTCACGCCCCACGGGCTGAGCCGCATCCGATCGACCGCGTACCCGACGGCGATGACGAGCACCACGGCCATCACGATCTGCGCCCGATGGTGCGGCACCCAACCGAAGATCGACGTCGCCCGGAAGCCGCCGATGCCGGACTGCCCGCCCGTGATCCCGGATGCGCTGTTCAGCCACGACTGGAACGCCTGCGCGAACAGGAACGTGATGCACGCGAGGTACAGCCCGGCGAGGCGGCGCGTCAGCTGGCCGAGGATCACCGCGGCGACGGCGGAGGCCGCCGCGCCGATGAACCAGCCGAGCCACACGGGCAGCGACGTCTTGCTGGCGATCAGCGCTACCGAGTAGCCGCCGATCGAGGCATACGCCGCATAGGCCAGTGACAGCGATCCGCCCATCACGAACGGGATGTACACGCCGACGCCGATCAGCGCGTAGAGCGCCGCTGTCTGCACGAGGCTGTACCGGTAGCTGTTGTTGCCGGCCCACACGATCAGCAGCGCGCCGATGACCACGGCGACCATCAGCGAACCCTTGTCGTGCACACCGCTGCGCCGTGCCGATTCCCGTCCGGCGCTCGGGTTCGGCGCCGCGCTCGGGGCAGGCGCGGGCGTCAACGGTCCCGGCGTCGCCGCACGCGAGTGCTCCGGCGACACCTCGGTGCTCATACGCGCACCCGCTGCGCGAAGGCTCCCTGTGGCCGGAGCGAGAAGAACGCGGCGGCCACGACGAGCAGCACGATGTTGGTGGCGTTGCCGCCCCAGTAGTACGGCACGAAGATCTGCAGCATCCCGAGGACGATGCCGCCGATGAGTGGCCCGATGATGTTGCCGGCCCCACCGATGACGACGGCGAGGAAGCCGGAGATCGCCCAGCCGAGTCCGCTCGAGGAGCTCACGCCGGCCTGCGACGAGAACAGCAGACCGGCGACGCCGGCCAGCAGTCCGCACAGCAGGAACGCGATGAGCCGGACCCTGTGCACAGGCAGCCCGAGCATGTTGGCGACCGGGTTGCTGTCACCGACCGCGCGCAGGAGACGACCGGCCCGTGTGGTCCGGATCAGCATGGCGAGCAGCAGGAAGATCGCGAACGTCAGCACGATCATGATCAGCGCGTTGGCGGTGATGATCGCACCGCCGATCTGGACCGGTTCGATGTCGAGCAACTGTTGACCGGGCAGCGTCGTGTACCCGAACTCGAACCCGGCGAACTGGGCGATGACGAACAGCAGGGCCGTGACCGAGACGAGCGCGGCGAGCTCACTGCCCCGACCTCGACGCTGGACCGGACGGACCACGAGCAGCTCCGTCGCGCCGGCCACGACCACCGTCACGGCCAACGCAATCGCGATGGCCGGCCAGAGCGAGAAGTCCTTCTCGACGACCAGCCACGACGTCAGCAGGCCGGCCAGGC
Organism: Ilumatobacteraceae bacterium; assembly: GCA_025464045.1. GTDB lineage: Bacteria > Actinomycetota > Acidimicrobiia > Acidimicrobiales > Ilumatobacteraceae > JAODBQ01. The sequence goes on along the minus strand of JAODBQ010000365.1, from coordinate 3,323 downwards.
TGGCATATGCACCGACGGCGATGTTGAAGAAGCCGGCGCCGATGAGCACGAGGTAGTACGCCAGACCCAGGAGCCCGAAGAACGAGCCCTGGGTCAGCGCTGACACCCACAGTTGTGGTTGATCCATCCGGCCGCTCCGCCTAGCAGCTCGGCTGGTAGACCGGCCACGCCTTGGGCGTGTTCGTCTGGTCGAACTGCACCATCACGATCCCGCACTCGCCGGAGAACGCGGTGTGCTTGGTCGGTGAGAAGCTGAGCGTGTACCCCGGTGCGCCGAAGCTCGCCGGGTAGGCACTCATCGTCTCCATCGAGGCCACGAGCGCCTGTGGGCTCGTGTCGCCGTTGGCGTGCTCGATCGCGTACTTGATGATCATCACGGCGTCGTAGGCCTGCGCATCGAAGGCCGTCGGCACGAAGTCGGCGCCGCGGTCGGCCTTGAGGATCTCTCGCAGCTTCTGCGTCTGGACGTTGGCGTCGTTGAGGCTGCCGAGCCCGACGACACCGTTCAATGCGCCCTTGTTGGCGAGCTTCCAGATGTCGGGCTCGTTGGCGATGCTGGCCAGCGTGAACTTCTGCACGCTCGGCATCAGCTGTGCCAGCGTGTTGAACGCCAGCACCTCGAACGGGCCGCCGCTGCTCGTGACCCAGACGGCGTCGGCGCCGTCGCCCTTGATCCGGCTGATCGGAGCGGTGAGATCCGACGAGTTGATCGGAGCGACCTCCTGCGCCACGATCTCGACGCAGTTGTTCATCGTCTTCAACAGCACGCCGTTGAGGTACTTGATGGTGGCCGAGTCCTCGGCGAGGATCGCCACCTTCTTGACGTTCGCGGCCTTGAACGACGCACAGAACGTCGGCGCCCACTGCGTGAGCGGGTTCGCGATCACGAAGCCGTAGGTGTTGTTCGGCGGCATCGCCGCGTCGGCCGTCACGCCCGTGACGGTCATGAACGGCAGCCCCGTCGACTGGATCAGCGCGTTCGGGGTGGCGGCGCCCTGCTGGCTGAGGAGGAAGATCGCGCCCTTGTCCTTCAGCTGGGCGAGCACCGCGGGCGTCTTCGTCGCGTCGCTCTCGTCGTTCCCCTGTACGAGCTTCAGCGGACGTCCGAGCACGCCGCCCTGGCTGTTCACCAGGTCGACCGTGCTCTGCACAGTCTTGAACGCGGGGACGCTGTACGGCGCGCCCGGACCGGTCGTATCGGCGTTGATGCCGATGATGAACGGCTTGCCGCTCGCTGGCCCTGCCGTCCCACCTGCGGTGCCCGCGGCACTCGCCGCGGTGGTCGTGCTGCCGCCGGCGACGGCCGCGGCCGCCGTGCTCGCCACGGTGCTCGCGGCGGCGGTGCTGCCGGCTGCCGTGGTCGCCGCAGCGGTGGCCGCTGTGGTGGTCTTCGACGTCGAGCTGCTGCCGCATGCGGCCACCATCAACGTCGCTGTGGCCAAGAACGCAAGCCTCAAGGACTTGCTGTGACGAACTGTCACCGATCCCCCTGTTGTCTTCGTGTGCCGGCGAACGAGTCAGTCCTCGGATCGCCGGTTGTGTGTGCACTGCTCAGTCGGGCTTCGCGGCCGAGGCCTCGCGCCCTCACACCTCGCACCGTCCGGGCCGTCGGCCCGATCGTTCCGTCGGCGCTCGACAACCACCCCCAGCGGTTTCCTGCACTCTAGTCGCCTAGATCGATTTGTCAAGCCAAGCGAACTGGTCCACAATGTCGTTTGCGCCGTGCTGGCGCTCGACGGTGCCGCGCGCTGCTCTGGCGCAGGGGACGGCGCCGCCGCCATCGTTCCGTCAGGAGGCAGCAATGACCAACGAGGGCCACGCGGCGATCAGGGTGGACCCCGCGACAGGCGTGAAGAGCTTCGACACGCGCACCGTGAAGCAGCTCGGCAACGCCGGCGGAGGGGGGTACGCCGTCGTCCACAACGAACGCCTGACGACCCTGCCCGAGCAACCGTCGGGCGCGGCGTTCGACGCCGAGGAGCAGGCTCGGTACCGCGCGTTCAAGGAGGCCCGCCGGGGCGCCGCCGACTACATGGCGATGGAGGGCGAGTTCAGCAAGTACCTCGAGGACGTGCACGCTGCCGACCCGGTGCCACGCGAACCGCTGACCGATGAGTGCGAGATCGTGGTGGTCGGCGCCGGGTTCGCCGGGCTCCTCCTGTGGTACAAGCTGCGCGAGGCCGGCTTCAACGACGTGCGCTTCTGCGAGAAGGGCGGCGACGTCGGCGGCACCTGGTACTGGAACCGCTACCCCGGCATCGCCTGCGACGTCGAGGCTTACAGCTACCTCCCACTCCTCGAGGAGATGGAGTACGTGCCCTCGATGAAGTTCGCCTCGGGCTTCGAGATCCTCGAGTACTGCCAGAAGATGGCCGAGAAGTTCGGGTTCTACGACCGGTGCCTGTTCAACACCACCGTCGAGCGGACGGTGTGGGACGAGGACGCCGGACGATGGACCGTCTGCACCGACCGGGGCGACGCGATGCGGTCGCGGTTCGTCATCCTCGCCAACGGGATCCTGACGAGCCCCAAGCTCGCTCGGATCGAGGGGATGGAGACGTTCCGCGGCGACGCGTTCCACACGTCACGCTGGAACTACAACGTCGACCTCGCGGGCAAGCGCATCGGCATCATCGGCACCGGCGCGACCGCGGTGCAGGCGGTGCCCGAGCTCGCCAAGGTCGCCGGCGACCTGTACGTGTTCCAACGCACGCCGTCCACCGTCGACGTGCGCGACCAGCGCGAGACGACGAAGGCGGAGATCGACGCCTGGGCTCAGGAGCCGGACTGGGCGCGCAAGCGCCGCGCGCGGTTCGCCAAGATCTCTGGCGGCCGGTCGGCGATGAAGGCCAACGACGACTACCTCGCCGGCAGGGTCGCCGACTTCAAGGAGCGCAAGGAGCACACGCGCGAACTCAGCCCAGCCGAGCTGATCCAGAAGCAGCTGGAGACCAACTTCCGCATCATGGAACAGATCCGGGCTCGCGTCGACGCGATCGTCGAGGACCCGGTGACGGCCGCGGCGCTCAAGCCGTACTACCCGTATGGCTGCAAGCGCCCGACCTTCCACGACCAGTACCTGCCCGCGTTCAACCAGCCGAACGTCCACCTGGTCGACACGGCCCCGACCGGCGTGACGCGGATCAACGAGCACGGCGTCGTGCACGACGGCGTCGAGTACCCGCTCGACGTACTGATCTACGCGACCGGCTTCCAGTGGATGGCGACCTCGACGTTCAACATGATCACTGGTCGCGGCGGACGGTCGCTGAGCGAGAAGTGGCAGACGGAGGGCACCAGGACGTTCCTCGGGTTGCACAGCC